>CALIKW010000001.1 GCA_938017915.1 uncultured archaeon
GCATTCAGTCTGGGAAAGTGATGATGTAAAAAATTTAAGAACGATAGCAACAAGAATAAAAAATGGAGGTGGAGAAGTAATCCTTCTTGAGAAGAAAGTGATTTCTGTTTAATTTTTTAAGGGTAACTACGCTTAAGATTAATTTTTTTAAATGTTAGACGTCTAACATAAGACAAATTTTAAAAATTAAACAACTTATTAAGAAATAAGTTAGTATGGAGGAAAAGCTTTCGCTTGAAAAAAAAGTTGACAAATGTCCTGAATGCGGTAGCAACAACATAATAAGAGATTATAATAGTGGAGAAGATGTATGTAGCAAGTGCGGTCTTGTTCTAGGAAAGATTTATAGTAGAGATCTAGAACGGAGAATTTTTGATGAAGAACAAAAAGAGAAAAGGTCAAGAGTAGGAGATCCTCTAACATATCAAATTCATGATTTAGGCTTAACTACAATAATTGATCCTCTTGATCAAGACAGATACAGAAAACCCTTAATAGGAGAAGAAAGAGCAAAATTTCATCGCCTCAGAAAATGGCAAGAAAGAAGTAGAATTTTTAGTGCTTTAGAGCGAAGTTTAGCCTTTGGTTTACAACAAATTTCTAAAGCAAGAGAGAACCTCACCTTACCAAAGGAGGCTGTAGAGTACGCTTCCAGTATCTTTACAAAAGTTACAAAAAAAAGGATTTTACGCGGAAGGTCAATTGAAGGAGTTAGTGCTGCTTGCGTATACTTAGCATGCAGACAATTTAGAATACCTAGAAGCATTTACGAGATTTCTGAAGTAACTGGAGTGGAAGAAAGAGAAGTAGGAAGAAATTATAGACTTATATGTAAAGAGTTAGGTATTCGAGTTTTACCTCCTTCTCGTTTTGCCTATACTTCTAAACTGATAAACGAAACCGAAGGGTTTGGAAAAATAGGAGAAATAACTTATAAAATACTTTTAGCTGCTGAACAAGCTAGGCTAATTTCCGGAAAGGGTCCTGCTGGTTTGTCAGCAGCTGCTCTGTACACAGCTTCTGTTCTAACAGGTGAAAGAAGGACTCAGGAAGAGATATGTAAAAAAGCTAGATGTACAGAAGTTACTTTAAGAAATAGGTATAGAGAGTTGATGGAGAATCTTTTGTTTGTAGTTGAGCTTTAATTTTTTTAAACTCTAACATCAATCGATTTTAAAAATCCTATTATTTGCTAAAGGGGCGATAGCATCGAACCCCTTTTCCCTTAACTCAGAAGCAAATTCTTCTGTATGGTCACCATGAATGCAAAAGATTTTTTCAGGAGAAAGCTTTTTTACAAATTTGAATAAATCCTCCCTTCCAACATGAGCAGAAAAATCAAGTCTTTTAACCTTCATCTTAATGTCAAAACTTAAATTCTCATAAACAAATTTGCCTGTTTCTAATAAAATTTTTCCTGGAGTTCCTTCAAGCTGCCATCCTGTTAAGATTAAGCTATTCAAAAAATTTTTATGCAATTTTTTAATATACCAAACTATAGGACCACCATGAAGCATTCCAGATGTTGCAAGAATTACACTTGGTTGTTTAATTGCTCTTTTTCTTTCTTTTATTGAGTGAATATACCTTACTTTTCTTAAAGCTTCCTCTAACTCGTTCGGATTTTTTAAAAGTTCTTTGTACTTAGTTATAATTGTAGTAGCTTTTTTTGCCATTCCATCAAGATATAAAGGATAATCTATCCCATACTTCTCTAAAACCAAAATTATTTCCTGCAACCTGCCTACAGCAAACCCTGCTATCAAGCAATTTGCATCTCTTGCTAAAGTTTCGTTAATTATGCTTATTAATTCCTTTTCCTGCGATTTTCTGCTAGGATGATTCCTGTCAGAATAAGTTGACTCTATTATGAGTATATCTACTTCCGGCAACTTTTTTTCGCATTTATTAATTAATCTTGTATCTATAGTGTTAAAATCTCCTGTATACAAAATTTTTTTGCCATTAACTTCAAGGTAAATAAAGGCAGAACCAGGGATATGGCCTGCATCGAAAAAAATTACTTTTCCTGATCTTATTTTAATTTCCTCTTTGTAATTAACATTTTCAAAAGCATTTAGCGTTTTTAAAACATCTTCCCTAGAAAAAGGCAGCTCAATTCCTTCTTCTCTAGAAACCTTTATAGAATCATGCAAAAGAAGCTCTGTTAAATCCTTAGTGCAATTTAAAGCATATACAGGAACTCTTTCTCCCTTAGCTTCAAAAAGAGCTAGCCCACCAGAATGGTCTAAATGGGCGTGAGATAAAAAAACATAATCTGGCTTTCCGTTTATGGGTATAGGAAATTTTGGAGGAACTTCCCTAACCTTAGTTCCGTAATCCAAAACAATTTTTTCAATTCCTGTATCTATTAAAATAGCGCTAGCTCCCACACAAGTTAAAGCTCCATTAAAGCTTATCTCAATCATTCAAAAACCTTTTAATAATTTCTAAACTTTTTTCAAAATCTTTTCTGCTTACCTTTCCTTTATCCTTTCTAAAAATTTCAAGAATGACATTTTCGCATTTTGTTTTTTTAATTAAAGAAGATATTTCTTTAAAATTTAAAATTCCTTCATTGATCGGAAAATGGTCCTTTGGTTCTTTATCCTTAATTTTCACATCGCTTAAATGAATTACTCTTATTTTTTCCTTGAAAAGCGAAAACCATTCTTTCAAACTCATTTTTTCTTTCCTAAAAATATTTTCTTTTCTTTTTATCTCGTATCTTGCAACTATTGCATGAGAAA
>CALIKW010000002.1 GCA_938017915.1 uncultured archaeon
AAAAATAAAAAAAGGCTTAAAAATTGTTTATTCAGGCGATACAAAACCTTGTGATAACATGGTTAAAATTTCCATAGATTCTGACTTATTAATACATGATGCAACTTTTCTTGAAGAACAAGAGGGAAAAGCTCATGCAGATGTTAAACAAGCAGCAAGAATTGCAAAAAAAGCTAACGTTAAGCAATTAATTTTAACACACATAAGCAGAAGATATACGGATGCAAAAAAGTTGGAAGAAGAGGCGAAAAAAGTTTTTGAAAATACAAAAGTTGCTCATGACTTAATGAAAATCGTTTTGAGGTAAAGAAAAATCTTTTTATTAATTTTATTTTATAAAAGCTAGAATAACTAAAAGTAAAAGCAAAAGATTTTTGGATTTATTGAAGATAAGTTAAAATCTCCCTTAAATCCTCTTTTTCTATTACAACATCAGCAGCCTTTATCAACTTCATATTCTTCGGACAAAAGGCTATAGAAAGGCCAGCTCTCCTTAAAAGAGTAATATCAGTTATATCATCTCCCACAACCGCACACTCTTCCCAACTTAATTTTAATTTTTTAAGTACATTCTCAAGAACAAGATGCTTATTATGATGTTCTACATTAAGAATAAATTTTCCAGTAACAATACCATTAACCTCTTCAAGGTCGTTTGAATAGACTTCATCATAGCCCAATTCCTTCAATCTTTTTTCAACTGGTCTATGCAAACCACCAGAAGAAATAGCAACAAGATAATAACCCCTTTTCTTTAATTCTCTAATAGTTTCCTGTGCTCCTTTAACCAAAGGAAAATTCTCAACAATCTTACAAAATTTTGAGTAAGGAAGTCCTTTCCAAACTTTTACTTCTTCTTCAGCCCATTCCAAGTAACTTGTTTTTCCATTAAGATAAAGATTTCTAAGTTTTTCTAGTCTTTCTAATTCGTAAGTACCAAATTGTTTATGGAATTCTCTCCAAGAACTACGAATGTTAAAAACTACACCATCCACATCCGTGCTAATGAGTTTTATCATAATGTCAAGCCTTATAAAAAATTTACTGAAATACATTTAAACTTAGCGTAAAATCTCGTTCCCCTACTCTCTATTTTTCTTACTTCTTTTACCTTCTTTCATTTAATACAATGCTTTTTTGATTTTTATAACTGTGGAAGTTGATTATGAATAAGCTTTAGTTGCTCCTTCGAAGTTCTTTAAGAGAATGGCTATAGATAACTCATTAATTTGTGGGAACATAAGTGCTTATTATAATTTAACGAGGGATATGATGGGAAGTGGATAGGAAGTGAGAGCAATGCTATTTCTTTTAATTTAAACATCTCAAGGTGGAATGGTTTAACTAGGAAACTACAGTTGAACTTTGATAAGCAAGAACTGCAACAATAGTTTCATTATGAGCAAAAACAGAATTTATGAGATTGAAAAGGAAAAATATGATGCAAAAAGATGCGTGGACTAAAGCATTTCTTGTATTGAAAAAAGGAAATTATGCTGGTTGTGTTGTAATGCCGAGATAATGATTTCTCGCAAAAAGTTAACAAAATTCATAAAAAATCAAAGTTAAATTATTACACACATAATAAAATAATTTATGGATATACAAAATTATGGATTTTTATTCATTGTAATTGGCATAGTGTTGCTAATATTTTCTGTATATGCAAATACGCAGTGGTTACAATACCTTTCTGTTGCGATCATTGCAGCTGGCGGTTTATTAATTAACTACAAAAAAATATTAATAAGAAGACAGTGATTAACTAATTATGGGTAAAAATCCATTTGAAATATCAATTCCAAAAATAGATATAGGTTTTGGTCCCAAAAAGAAACGAACTTTAAGTCTAAGGGATAAACAAATTCTCTATCGTAGAGCAAAAGGTAGATGTGAAGCTTGTGGTAAGAAAATTGAATTTGATGAAATGCAAGTGGGTCATAGAAAAGCTTATTCTAAGGGAGGGGCAACAACCCTTGCGAATGCGGCTTGTTTATGTTATAGGTGTAATAAACTACAAGGGACAGATAGTTTAGAAACTTTCAAAAGGAAATTAACAGGAACGTATGGAAAACGAACAAAAATTAAATCAGTCAAAAGAAAGAAAAAAAGTTATAGTCTCCTAACAATCAAAGTTCCAAGGTTTGATAAATTATTAGTTTAGTGATTCTATGGTCGAATTTTTAGCAAGAAGAAAAAAGACAAAAACAAAAAGACCAGTAAGCTTTATGACAAAATATGGCTTGGTTACTTTTAAGGCGAGAAGAAAACCGAAGAGAAGATATAGAGTCAAATTTTAGCTTATTTCCTTTTCTTTCTAAATTCTTATTATCGGTGCTCTAAAATCAAGAGGGTTATAAGCAGTAACTTTTGTTCTCTGTGTCTTCTTTCTACTTTTCTTCCTATTACATGCTGGGCAAAGAAGTTGAAGGTTACTCGGCTGGTCTGTACCACCTTGAGAAATAGGTTTTATATGGTCGACTTCCATTATATCTAAAGGAAATGAACGCCCACATATCCTACAGATAACATTCCCAAAAAGGCCAATTTGACCTTGATATCGTGCGACGATTTCTTTATCTTTTAGGGACCATTTCAATCTTGGCCTACCTTTTTTCTTGACCATGTTTTTTTTATTATATTTTTTAAATATTAAACTTTATTCGATTACATTTTCTGTGGAAAATACCAATAAGGAGACTTACAGTTAGGCATACTATAGGCCTATCTTTTTTCGTAGTACCCATTCGTGACAACATCTTTCACATTTGTGTCCTTCTGAAACGATTTTAATTTTCCCTTAAATTAACTTGATACATAATTCATGATAAAGTCGAACTTAATTA
>CALIKW010000003.1 GCA_938017915.1 uncultured archaeon
AAAAATATTTTTTCAAATCTAAGTTTTTGTTTTTCCATATCTTTGAATAGAAAAGAATTTAAAATTTTAAAATTACTTAAATTCGAGAACATGGAGAGTTGTCCAGAATGCGGAAGTGAAAAAGTGGAAGTGAAAAACGAAGGAATCTTCTGCAGGAAGTGTGGCCTTTTAATAGAGCAAACGTATTTTTCAGGAAGAAAGGTCATTTAAAAAAATAAAGGCAAATTCTCTTTAGCTCAAATTACCCTTCATAAAATAATTGAATATTTTGGAAGAAACAAAGGGCATAATTTTGTGAAATTTTTAGAGAAGTTTTAAATCCATTTAGTCAAAAAGAATTAAAGAAAAAACTCACTTTTATAATTTAGGGATGAAAAATGGAGCTTAAACCTCTGAAAGGAACAAGGGATTTTTTGCCGGAAGAAATGATAATAAGGCAAAAGGTTTTGAATAGAATTAAAAATACTTTTGAGTTGTTTGGATTTCAACCTTTAGAAACTCCTGCACTTGAATCTTGGGAAGTATTATCAGCAAAGGGAGCAGGAGGAGAAGATATTTTAAAAGAAACTTATAATTTTGAGGATTTGGGGAAAAGAAGAGTCGGGTTAAGGTATGACTTAACAGTTCCTTTAGCAAGAGTTGTTGCATCAAATCCAAGCTTGCCTTTACCTTTTAAGAGATATCAAATTCAAAATGTCTGGCGTTATGGAGATGTTTCAAAAGGCAGGTTAAGAGAGTTTTTGCAGGCAGATATAGACATAGTTGGCTCTGAAAGCATGCTAGCTGACGCTGAAGTAATAGCTTGTGCAGTTTCTTGCTTAGATTCTTTAAGTTTTAAAGATTTTTTAGTAAGAATAAACAACAGAAAAATTTTATCTGCTTTAATTAAATTTGCTGGAATAGAAGAAGAAAAAAGCTTGGACGTTTTTAGAAGTATAGATAAACTTGAAAAAATTGGTAAAGAAAAAGTTAAAAAAGAATTGGAGGAAAAAGGAATTTCAAAAGATTCTATAAAAAAAATTTTTGATTTTATTAAAATTGATGATGTTCCAGAAAAAGTTCTTGAAAGAATTAAGGAATTAAATTTTGATGAAGGGGAAAAAGGAATTGAGGAATTGAAAGAAATTGTTTTTTATCTTGACCGAATGAAAGTCAGAGCAAAAATTAAAATTGACTTAAGTTTAGCTAGGGGTTTAGATTATTATACTGGCCCTATATTTGAGATTTCTGCTGAAAAGGAAATAGGAAGTATCGCAGGTGGAGGAAGATATGATAAGCTAATTGAAGTATTTGCAAAAAGAAAAATTCCTGCAACAGGAATAAGCTTGGGAGTTGAAAGGATAATCGAAGTTATGAAAAAAAGAAAAATGTTAGAAGAAAAAAAATCTAACACAGAAATTTTTGTAGCTACGGTAAACAAAGAAGTTTTGAAAAAATCTTTGGGGATAATTCAAAAGTTAAGGGAAAATGGAATTAAAACCGATTTTGACTTAAGAGAAAGGAATTTAACAAGACAATTAGAATATGCAAATTCTTTAGGAATCCCCTACGTACTAATAATTGGAGAAAGAGAATTGGAGAAAAATAAGTTTAAGCTGAGAGATATGCTGAAAAAAATTGAAAGAGAAGTGGAATTGAGTGAAATTATTAAAATTTTTAAAAATTAATTTCTTTTCCTTTACTTTTTCTCTCTCAAGAAATTTTGATAAGCTTTTCTTAAAGATTGAGTTATTTCTGGATTATTCATTATTTCCTTTAAGTTTTCAGGAGCTAGGTAGGATGTTTCATGTTTTTCAATAAATTTTAAAAGCGTTTCACAGTATTTCTCTACTTTATAACCATCCTTTGCAATTGCTGCAATTACCGCACTCCTATAACTTTCCGCTGCTTTAAAAATTTCATTTTGCTTCTCATAATACTCTCCTTCTTCTACTTTTTTGTCAGGGTCAACTTCAACTACACTAGAGGGGAAAGTAATGAAAGGTGAGACAATTTCTCTCATTTTTTTATCTGGAAAAATTTTGTCTACTTCTGAGGAAAACCTGCAAACTTCACAACTGCAAGTAGCAGTTTTGGGCTTTTTTTCTCCTTTTCTCCAGAGTTTCCATTTCATATTTTAAAGAAAGAAGGAAAAAAATTTAAGCTTATCTAAAAATTTTAATTTATCATTTACTAAATTCTATTCTATGGCAGAATATTATAATCACAAAGCTATAGAGAATAAGATACTTAATTTTTGGGAAAGTAATAGAATTCCTCAAGCCATTACTCGTTTTGATAAAAAGAAAAAGAAGTTTTACCTTTTAGATGGTCCGCCTTACGTTAATGCTGAACCTCATGTTGGGCACATAAAAACAACTACTCTCAAAGATATATGGTCTAAATTTAAGTTCATGCAAGGCTTCTTCTCCTGGTTCCAACCAGGCTTTGATTGCCATGGCTTACCAATAGAAAATATGGTTGAAAAAGAGCTTGGAATAATTTCCAAAAAGGATATAGAGGAAAAAATAGGTGTAGAAAATTTTATTAAAAAATGCGAGGAAAAAGCAAGAGGAAATGAAAAAATTTGGCTTGATTTATATAAAAAGCTTGGAGCATGGCGTGGGTGGGTTGCCCCTTACTTAACGATTGAAAATTATTATATACAATCTGCGTGGTGGAGTTTTAAGAAAATGGCAGAAAAAGGGATGCTTTACCAAGGTGAAAAGCCAACTTATTGGTGTCCTCATTGCCAAACAGCTTTATCTGGATATGAAGTTACTGATAGCTACGAAAATGTTAAAGACCCAAATATATACGTTAAATTCCAGATAGCAGGGAAGGATAATGAGTATATAGTAATTTCTACAACTACACCTTGGACTTTGGTTAGTAATGTAGCAATAGCTGTTCACCCTGATGAATACTATGTTAAAGTTAAAGTTGGAAAAGAAAAGCTAATAATTTCTGAAAAAAGAGTGGAGGCTGTGCTTAAGGAATTGGTAAAAGTAGATTATGAAGTTGAAGAAAAGTTCCTTGGAAAAGAGTTAGGAGGCTTAAAGTATTTGCCTGTGTTAAATGTTCCTGTTCAAGAAAAGCTTAAATCTCAAGAAAATGCCCATAGAATAATTCTTTCAATTCCTGTTTTGAAATCAAAATCTTATAAACATGGAATTCTGGAAAAATATGAAAAAATGAAGGCTGAATTTTTTGATTTCGTAAATGCAGAAGAAGGTTCTGGCTGTGTTCACGTTGCCCCTGGCCATGGGCCAGAAGATTATTATGTTGGCCAGCACTATAATTTGCCTTCTGTTTCTCCGGTAGATGATGAAGGAAAATTTGATTCTCAAGCAGGTGAATTTAGAGGAATGTTTGTTAAGGAAGCAGATAAAAAAATTGTTGAAAAATTGGAAAAGAAAAATAGGCTATTATACTTTACTTGGATAATTCATCCTTATCCCTTATGCTGGAGATGTAAATCACCACTAATCTTTAGATTAACTAAGCAATGGTTTTTGTCTGTTGATTTGATTAAGGAAAAGATGATTAAGGAAAATGAAAAAGTTAAATGGCTTCCTGAGTTTGGAAAGGAAAGATTTAGAAAGTGGTTAAGTGAAGCAGTAGATTGGTGTATATCAAGACAAAGATATTGGGGGATACCTATGCCTGTTTGGGTTTGCGAGAAATGCAAGAAAACGGAAATTATAAGTTCTGAAGAAGAATTAAGGGAAAAATCAAAAGAAAGATTGTCAAAAAAGTTAAACCTACATAAGCATATAATAGATAAAGTAAAGTTAACTTGTCAAAATTGCGGCTCTGACATGAAAAAAGTTCCTGATATATTGGATGTGTGGTTTGATTCAGGGATTGCACCATGGGCTTCTTTAGGATATCCATTCAAGAAAAAAGAAATTTTTGAACACCTTTGGCCAGTTGACCTTATAGATGAAAGTCAAGACCAAATAAGAGGATGGTTTTACAGTTTAATTTTTTGCGGTATTTCTGTTTTTGACGAATCTCCATTTAAAACAGTTTGTATGAATGGATGGGTTTTGGACGAAAAAGGAGAAAAGATGAGCAAATCCTTAGGAAATGTTATTTGGGCAAGCGAAGCTATAGAAAGATTAGGGTCAGATGTATTAAGATTTTATTTCTGTTGGGAAGTTGCTCCCTGGGAAGAACAAAACTTTAGTTTTAAAACTGCAGAAGAAGTAAGGAAGATTTTTAATATTCTCTGGAATTGTTATTCCTTTTTCCTTCTCTACTCTTCTGAGTTAGGGTTTGAATATAAAAATTTGAGGGTAGAGGATAAGTGGATTTTGTCAAAACTTAATAGCTTGATTATTGAAGTAGAAAAAAATTTAGAAAATTTTGAGTTCCATTTTGCTGCAAGAAAAATTAGTAATTTTATAGTAAATGATTTGAGTAGATTTTATATAAAATTAATAAGAGATAGAGTTTGGGTTTCTAAGGAAGATGAAGATAAAAGAGTTGCATTAACTTGTTTGTACAAAGTTTTAATAACTCTAGCTAAGATTTTATCTCCAATCTCGCCATTTATTGCAGAGGAAATTTACCAGAACTTGAAAAAATATGGAAGTGAGAGGAAAAAATCTGTTCACCTTTGCAGTTGGCCTTCCCCTGATGAAAATTTAATTAATAAAGATTTGGAAGAGAAAATGGAAATGGCTAAAAAAATTATAGAAGCATGCTATTCCCTTAGACAAAGGGAGAAAATCAAGCTAAGATGGCCTGTTAAGAGGATTTTGATTTATAGTAAGAAAAATAGTGTAAAAGAAGTAATTGAAATGATGAAGGATGTTTTGAGTAGAATGTGCAACTCAAAGGAAATTTATTTTGGCCAAGAATTACCTGAAGGTGAATGGGTAAAGTCGGATTTTGATTTTGGAACTATTTTTATAGATAAAACCTTTGACCAAGAAATTTTTAATGAGTCTTTAATAAGAGAGCTCATAAGAAAGGTTCAATCTATGAGGAAGGATTATGGTCTTAACGTTAAGGAAAAAATTTTCCTAACTTTAAACTCAGACGAAAAAACAAATGAAATCTTAAGAAAATTTTCCAAGAATTTGGAAGATGAAATTATGGCTGAAGTTAAAGTAGGGAAATTGGAAGGGGAAATAAAAGGTAGCTTGGAGTTTTTTGACAAAAGAATAGAGATAGGTTTTAGTAGATGAATTAACCACCAAAAAGGTTCTAACTTTTTATCTTTTTTTAAAAATTTTCAAAAATCATGGAAGAAAAATTTATTTTGTTAGCTTGCTTTCTTTGTTCTTTCACAGGTTTGTTTTTAACGTATTTTGTTGCTAAAAGTATAGAACCTTTTGAAATTGAACTGTCTGAAATAAATTATGAATTTATAGGAAGAACTGTAAGTACTAGAGGAAAAATAGTTTATAAAAAATTGCATCCTTCAGGTCATTTGTTTTTAAGTTTAGAGGAAAAAGGTTTGAAAATTCAAGTTCCTATTTTTTCTAGTTTGATGAAGAAAATTGAAGAAAATGGAATTAAAGAAGAAGATTTCTGGATTGGAAGAATTCTAGAAGTTAAAGGAGTTGTTGATGAATACCAGGGGCAGCTACAAATAATCCCAAGGAAGGTTGAGGATTTAAGGTTGAGATAATGCTTGAAATTTTAGGTATTTGCCTTTTTGGTATTCTTATAGGATTGTTTGCAGGAATAATTCCAGGAATGCATATAAATACTCTTTTACCCTTCATCCTATTCCTTGGTTCTTACTTTAAAATAAGTTCACACAACTTAGCAATCTTAATAGTTTCTACTTCAGTAACAGAAATTTTTGTGAACTTTATATCCAGCATATTCATAGGAGCTCCGGAGGCAAACACAGCCCTTTCTGTTTTACCAGGTCATAAATTACTCTTAGAAGGAAGGGGATACGAAGCAATTAAATTAACTGTAATAGGAGGGATTGGTGGACTGATTTTAAGTTTGTTCTTAGTTTTAATTCTTTCTCCTTGGTTTAAGGTTTTGTATAAAACTTCAAGAAGTTTTATCCATTGGGTAATAGTTGGTTTTGTAATTTTTATGATAGTTTCTGAGAAAAAATTGAGAAAAATTCTTTCTGCATTTTTAATTTTTCTCCTTTCAGGATTTTTTGGTTTTATTTGCTTGAACTCTTCCTTAATAAGCCAGCAAAATGTTTTATTTCC
>CALIKW010000004.1 GCA_938017915.1 uncultured archaeon
TCTTGGTCCTATAATCGAAATTATGAATCTGGAATCTAAAGGGACTTTTAATTCTCTTGGAATAATGTTCAATTTAAGTTTTTCATATTCCTTGAAATAATCTATTACAAATTCTCTTTTAATCATATTAAAAAGTAGAAGGAATTTATATTTAAAAATTTTCCTTTTTAGAAGGACTCTTTCTCTGGACAACGTGCAAAATAGTTTGTAAATCCTATCTTTTTTTTAAATAAAAGTTAATTTTAGAATCGCTAGCTTCTTGGTACGCATATCTTGACAATTAACTGTCAAGTATTTATATATATATTGACAATAAAATATCATGTTAGAAGAATTAAATCCGTGGTGGAAAGAAGAAGAATGGCAGAAAAACGATTTTGACTTAAGAAAGTTTGAAGAGATGAAGATAAAATGGTTTCCGACATGGATAAAAAAACTTTGCCTAGAGCCGTTTTCCTTAAATTTTGTTTTAGGCCCTAGACAGGTTGGGAAAACAACTGGTATAAAACTGTTGATAAATGATTTGATAGAAAAAGGTGACGATCCGAAAACAATTCTTTATGTGAATTGCGATTTATTAGCAAGCTTTAAAGAATTGAGAAATTTACTTGAAAATTCAAAAAATTATAGAATAATTTTTTTAGACGAAGTTAGCAGCATAGAATATTGGTGGAAGGTTGTTAAAGGTTTTATAGATGCAGGCTTTTTTTCTGACTCTGTGATAACAATTTCTGGCTCTTCATCCTTACGAGTTGGAAAATTTGTCGAAGCTTTTTCTGGGAGAAAGGGAAAAGGAAAAGAAATTTTTGTTTTACCCTTGTCTTTCAAGGAATTTTTTGAAGTTTTGGGTTATAAGAAAGGTGAAGAAGAAATTGCTCTCGAAGATTTTATTAAGTTTGGAGGATTTCCAAGAAGTGTAAACAAAGATCCTTTTTTTGTCCAGGATTTCATAGGTAGTATAGAAAAAGAATTCGCAAGGATAAACAAAAACTATAGAATTGCAAGGGAAATAATTTATCAACTTCTTTTAAAAACACCATCACCCCTTGGCTACAACACTATAGGGAATGCTATAGGAATTTCTCACGTAACTGTAAGAGAATACTTAGAAGTTTTAGAAGATTTGTTTTTGGTTGGCATTGCCTATTACAAAAAGGGAAAAAGAGTGGATTTTAAAAAAGAGAAGAAAATTTTCTTTAGAGATCCTTTTATTCCAAGTGTTTTTTCAAAAATTTTTAGGATCGAATTAAGAAAGGATGCAGCTTACGAATGGGTGCTTCAAGATCATCTTTTAAGAAAATTTGGAGAAGTTTATTTTTACAGAAACAGATATGAAATAGATTGTATAGCCAATGAACTCAAAATTGAAGTAAAAGCAGGTAAGCCGCATAGAATTTATCCAAAAGAGGTAATAGTTTTGGATAAAAGTGATTTGGCAAAATTTCTGCTAAAAAGTAATTTACCTAAAACTTGATTTAAGTAAGAATTTTAGTAAGGAAATACACAAAACAAAAACAGCCAAACTTTTATTTCAAAACTGCTGAAACCAACTAATAAAAATTTATTTTATGTTTTTTACCTTCCTTTTTTAACTCTGAATCGAAAGTAAAAAGAGGAGCATTTTTTCTTTTTGCAACAGACAAAATTAACTTATCATTAAATTTTTTAAAGGATGTGGCTTCGGAAAGAATAAAGGAAGTTGCATTACTTACATCAATCTTCTCTAGCGGAATTATTACAGCTTTCTTGTTTGTTAAAATTTCTTCCACCATTTTTCCTATAATATTCTTATTTACATTAAGCTGAGTTAGGACAAACACAAATTCTTCAATTACAACAGAAGGAATAAACCAATTTTCCAATTCATCCAATTTTTTTCTTGCTTCTTCATGAAAGATAGAATCTTCAATCCTATCGTAAATTAAAACGTTTGTATCGATTACTGCTTTCATTTGCTTGCCTCAGCCAATCCTTTTTCGATTAGTTTTTCTACATCTTCTGGCTTAAGCTTTTTTCCCAGACGAATTGTTATTCTTTTCTTTTTTTCTTCCTTTTTTTCTGTAATTTCGCCCTTTAACTTTTGGTTAATCAAGAGCGAAAGTTTTTTTGTACTACCATATTTTTCAAGAGCCTCTTTCACGAGTTGCTTATACAACTCATCTTCAAGTATAATAGTCGTTTTGACCATATATACTTTTTATTTAAAGAAATATAAAAATTTTACGGTTAAATGGTTTTATAAAACTCTAGTATGTAACTTTTTTCACTAAAAAGTCAACTTCATCTAATAACTTTTTCAGCAGAAAATTTCAATTAAAGACTAAATTTTTCTCAGCAGCTCTATAGTTTTGATGTTAAAAATAAAAATTCAAAATCGGAAAAATTTCAAGAATCATCTGAAAGAACCCTTAATTTCTTTTTCTAACTTTTTAGAATGAAATTCACATTCAAAACAAACCCATTCGTCTAAAATTTTTTGCAAGCTTTTATTCCCACAATTTGGGCATTTTCTTTCCATTTAACATCCCACAATCTCCTTGAGTTTCTTCAATTTTTTAAAATCTTCTATTATCTTTTTTCTTATGTTTGGAAACCTTCTTGCTGCAGAAGGATGAAAAGTTGGAAAATAAATTCTCTCATTTTTTTCAATTGTTTTTCCATGAATTTCAGAAATTTTAAGTTTTTTACCTGGAAACAAAGCCTTCAAGGCAACATTCCCTAAAATTACAATAAGCTTTGGGTTTATTGCTTCAATTTGTTTTGAAGTATGAATCATGCCATGCCTTATTTCTTGTTCTGTAGGAGCTCTTTTTCCAGGATAATATTTAACTGGTGAAGTTATAAAAACATCTTCCCTTTTTATTCCTGCTAACTCGAGTAACGAATTAAGAAATTTTCCTGATGGCCCGATAAACGGTTCACCTTTTTTTACTTTCCTGCGGCCCTGGAGCTTCTCCTAAAAAAAGGATTTTTGCATCAGCATTTCCTTTTCCCGGAACAGCCAAACCAAATTTATTCCTTTTGCATTCTTCGCATTTCCTTATTTCCTCAGCAATTTCTCCTAACATTTTTTCCTTCTCATTTTTAACAAATTTTTTAAAAATTTTATAAAGAGCTGAATCAAAAGCAATTAGCCTTATTTCCAAATCCTTAAATTTTCTGCATTCTTCAACCATAACTTTTGCAGCATCTTCATAGCTTACCCCTCCAACCCCTGTTCCCATTCCTGGAAATGCGATGCTCTTTAAATTTAATTTCTTAGCTAACTCCAAGGCAGCTCTTGTTGCAATTCTTACGTTTTCTACTGGAATTTTTTGAGCAGGTTTTTCCATTGTAGGTGAATGAATGACGTACTTACACTTAAGCTTACCTGCTTTTGTTGCAATAGCCTCCCCTACTTTAATCGGAGCTTTCTCCATAGCTTCTTTCTCTATTACCTCACCTCCCTTTTTCTTAATAGCTAAAGCAACCCCTCCACCTATTATACCAAGAGAATTTGCAGGATTTACTATTGCATCACATTCTTCTTCGGTTATATCACCTTTTTTAACAAGCAGCATAAATTAAAATCTTCCTAAGAAAAATAAAAATTATGCTCGACTTAAAGCTAAAATACAGCAAAAGCTATTACAAAAAATTTTATGTCATGCTTACTGATTATCTACCACCAAATGTCTTGGGAATGACTGATTGTAAGGGAAAAATTTGGATTAGGAGGTTGTATGGCTACTTAAAAGAAAAAGTACTTAAGCATGAGATCCTTCACAACATTTTTCCAGAAGCAAGTGAGTATGAAATAAGAAGACTTACTGAAGTAACTCCAGTAGAATTAAGCAATTTCAACTTAATCTTCATTTAAGGAATTTCAAAATCTCTCCTTATCCAATAAACTTCTTCTTCACTCCTTTTTTTCCCTTCTTTTTTCTCTTCAACTTTTTCTTCCTTTTTTTCTTCTTTCAACTCAATCCTCACACTTCTAACTTTCCCAGCAATACTTTCAAGTTCCTCTTCACTAACAATTAAAGGTTTTGTTTCTGTTAAAGGAAATTCATCAAAAACAGGGTAAATACGAATGTGAAAATGTTTTACTAGCTCTGAAGGTATGATGGAAAAAAGGATTTCTCTTGGATTTAAAGCCTGCTTAATTTTTTCCGCAACTATAGAAGCTGAAAGAAAAATTCTTGCAGAAAGCTCAAAATTTTCGTCAAATTTTTCATAATGCTGTTTTGGTATAACTATGGTCATTCCTTTAGTCCTAGGATTAATGTCTAGAAAAGCGAGCGAAACTTCATCCTCATGAACAATTTTTGACTTTACATTTCCTTTAACTATTTCACAAAATATACACTCCATGATAAGAATTTAAAAGGAAAGATTTAAGTTTTTAAATAAACCTTTTATTTTATCCTTACCTAAATTTTGAATTAAGTGATTTAAATGGTTAAGAAAAGTAAGCCAAGGTCAGGAAGTTTGGCATTTTATCCTAGAAAAAGAGCTAGAAGGATTTATCCTTCTATTAAAACCTATCCTGAATCAGAAAAACCTAAAGTATTGGGATTTGCAGGTTATAAGGCTGGAATGGTTTCTGTTATTTTGGTTGATAATAGAAAGAATTCCCCTACCTTTGGACAAGAAATAGCAATCCCTGCCACAATTTTAGATTGTCCACCATTAAAAATTGTGGGAATAAGAGCATATCAAGAAACAAAAAAAGGGTTTGAAGTTTTAAGTGAATGCTGGTCGAAAAACTTACCTAATGACCTTGAAAGAAAAGTTAAGGTCAAGCCGAATGAAGAGAAGCTAAAGAAAATTGAAGAAAATCTGGAGAAAATCTCTAAGATAAGATTGATAGTTTCTACTCAGCCAAGAATTTCTGGTATAAGGAAAAAAAAGCCAGAAGTTTTTGAATTAGAAGTTGGAGGAAAGGATGTAAAGGAAAAGCTTGAGTTTGCAAAATCCTTGCTTGGAAAGGAAATAAGTATAAAGGATGTTTTTAGGGAAGGTGAGCTTGTTGATGTAATTGCTGTAACAAAGGGTAAAGGAACTGCTGGGCCAGTAAAAAGGTTTGGCGTTAAAATACAAAGAAGAAAAGCACACGGAAAAGAAAGACATGTTGGAACATTGGGGCAAGAAAGGCCTGGAAAAGTTAGATTTACTGTTCCGATGGCTGGTCAATTAGGTTTTCAAACAAGAACAGAATTTAATAAAAGAATTTTAAAAATAGGTGAAAGTGGAAAGGAGGTAACTCCAAAGGGTGGTTTTAAAAGATATGGAATAGTAAGCTCGAATTACGCTATTCTTGAAGGTTCTGTTCCTGGGCCAAAGAAAAGATTGATAATGCTTAGGTCTGCCATAAGGCCTGGAAAAATTAAATTCTTGCCTGTTGAAATAAAAGAAGTTGTAGGTAGTTAAAATGAAGGTAAGTGTTTTTGATTTACAAGGAAATTTGATAGAAAAAATTGAGCTACCAAAAGTCTTCGAAGAAAAAGTTAGGGAAGACTTGATTTTGAGAGCTTTTTTAGCTACTATGAGCAAAAAAAGGCAGCCTTATGGAACTGATAAGCTTGCAGGCAAAAGAACATCTGCCCATTATCATAGTTTGAGAAGGTATAGATGGACTATGATGAACAGAGAAATGGCAAGGTTGCCTAGAGTACATGGAAAAGGAGTTCCGTTGCAAATGATCTGGCAAGCAAGGTTTGTACCAAGCGCAAAAGGAGGGAGAAAAGCACATCCCCCAAAACCTGAAAAGAGTTGGGAGCAGAAAATAAACAAAAAAGAAAGGAGGAAAGCTATTAAATCAGCAATAGCTGCAACTGCCTTGAAGGAATTTGTGCTAAAAAGAGGGCATAAAGTTGAAAAAATAGAAGAGTTGCCCATCGTTGTTGAGGATAAGCTAGAAGAAATTTCTAAGACAAAAGATTTGATTAAATTCTTAAAAGTAATAGGACTGGAAGAAGAAATTGAAAGGATAAAGAAGAAAAAGGTAAAAGCAGGGAAGGGAAAGTCAAGAGGAAGAAAATATAAAAGAAAAGTTGGACCTTTGATAGTTATAACTAAAGATAAAGGAATTTCTAAGGCAGCAAGAAACTTACCTGGAGTAGATGTTTGTAGAGTTGAAAATTTATCAGTAGAAGCTTTAGCTCCAGGTGCAAAAGCAGGAAGATTAACTATATGGACAAAATCTGCTATTAGTAAGATTAGTTAAATTTGTAAAAGGAAGTTTTTAAGGACAATAGAGAATGAATTTCTTATTTTTAAGTTATCTAGAATTATAAAAGCAAAACCCATTTTGCAACAAACCTACATAAAAGTTTTAAGACCTTCCACAAAAATTCATAATTTGTTATTTTTAGTTAAA
>CALIKW010000005.1 GCA_938017915.1 uncultured archaeon
AAATTTATGGTTCCAAAGGAATTCAAAATTTTTTGAACTTAATATTCAATCAACCTTTTTTTTCTGTCCCAATTTTTCACCATCCATTTACCATTGAACTCAAAGAAATCGGAGAAGAGGTATTTTGGATTAATAATGCAAAAATAACAACGAAACTTTTTTATCGCCATCCATACCCTGTTTTAGGTTTTAGAATAGAATCTAATTCCAAATCAATTACTTATATAACTGACACAATGGTCAGTGAGGATGAAATCGATTTTGTGAAAAATTCTGATCTTCTTATCCATGAATGCTATTTTCTAGAGGAATTTAAGGAAAAAGCAAAAGAAGAAATGCACTCTACGGCATTAGAAGTTGCTAATCTTGCTAAAAAGGCTTCTTGCAGAAAATTGGCTTTATATCACTTAAACCCTTCGTTAGAGGAAAGATTTCCTGATTTTGAAAAAGAGGCAAAATCAGTTTTTCCTAACACATTTATTCCCAAAGAATGTGTAGAGGTAGAAATTTAAAAATAGTTTATAGATAATTTTCACTTGGCAAAGGCGGTTGAAAATTAAAAGGCAGAAAATAGTAGAGCTAATCTTAGGAAACAAATTAAAATTTTTCTCTTCTAATAAGTTTTATGATTAAGCTAGTTCCATTCGGAAATTATAAATTTCCAGAAAACACCTATGCATTTTCAAAAAGTGCTATTAATGTTTTTGCTGAAGGTAAAAACTCAAATTGGCGGGAAAAAATTGTTGAAGCTGTAAAAAATGGAAAAATTAATGCAGCAATTACACCAATTGAAATCAAAGGTATTAAGCAAATTGGGCAAGAAAAATACAGAAAAATTTACTTACCAATTTTCAAGTCTTTTACTTCTAATGTTTTCTATGTAACAAACATACCGTTTAATTTGCCTCATTACTCTCGGCTTTATGATTTATACTTGAACCATAACATCCATGCAGGAGATCTTTCTATTGTTATGGTTGCTATAGAGCACGATTTACCGCTAATTACAGATGATAATCATCACTGGTCTTTACAACAAAAATTTATGAAAGTTTATGATGAAAGACATAAAGAAAGGATAGCTCAATGTTTGGTTAGAAAAGAAAAAAGAAAATATTTTGAAATGTATACTTCAAAAGATTTTTGCAGACTTAAACTCATTTGAAAACCTTTTCATTCCTAATTAAAATTATAAAAAAGGGCTTTTATAAAAATAAAAAAAGCTTATTAACTTATCAGATAAATAAAATTTATGAAAAAAGTAAAGAAGGAAGAGAAAATTAAAACTAGCTTGGGCTTACAGGAAAACATAGAAGCTTTACTTTGCTATTTGTTTACATGGATAACAGGCTTGATCTTCTTCTTGCTAGAAAAAAAGAGTAAATTTGTAAAATTCCATGCGATGCAATCGATAATAACATTTCTTAGTTTAACGATTATTTCCTTTATATTCAGCTGGATACCACTAATTGGTTGGGTTATTAGTGGATT
The DNA here is from genome assembly GCA_938017915.1 of uncultured archaeon. Taxonomy (GTDB): domain Archaea; phylum Aenigmatarchaeota; class Aenigmatarchaeia; order CG10238-14; family SCSR01; genus CALIKW01. The sequence goes on from CALIKW010000005.1 coordinate 1,492, forward strand.
GATTGGGTTAATTAGTTTAGTTCTTTGGATTATTCTAATGATTAAAGCCTACCAAGGAGAAAAATATAAGTTGCCAATAATTGGAGATACAGCTGAGAAATATTCTAGCTGAACTTACTAAATTAATCTTTAAATTCGAAAATACTTAAGAGCTTAACCTAAAATTTTTAACAAAAGATAAAACTTGAAATAACTAAAGCTCATCCAAAGGATTTTTAACTTTTTTTAATTCTTCTATCGAAACATGAGTATAAATTTGGGTTGTAGATAAGTTTGAATGACCTAAAAGCTCCTGAATTTTTCTTATACTTTCTCCTGCCTCTAATAAGTGAGTTGCAAAGCTGTGCCTTAGAGTATGAGGCGAAATCCTCTTTTTTATTCCAGCCTTTTTAGCTAAATTTTTAATTATTTTTTGAACATTTCTTTCAGACATTTTTCCATCTCTTCCTGAAAAAACAAAATCAGAATTTTTCTTATCTTTTAAGTATTCTTTGAGCTCTTCAGCAAGCTTGGAAGAAATTATAAACATCCTATCCTTCGAACCTTTTCCTTTTCTTACCCATCCTATTTTTTCATCAAGCTCAAGATCACCAACTTTTAAATTAATTAGCTCACTCAACCTTAAACCAGAAGAATAAAGAAGCTTAACAATAAGCTTATGCTTCTTGTTTTTTGCCGAATCTATCAAATTTTTAACTTCTTCCTTCGTTAAAACTGTTGGTAAAGATTTATAAATTTTTGGAGGTTTTAAATTCACTATCCCTTTTTTCAAAATTTCATCATAAAAAAATCTTAAAGCTGATTGAATTAAAACGATTGTTTTTGGATTTGCTCCTTCAGAAATTTTATGAGCAATAAATTTTTTTACATCATCTTCTCTAACTTCTAAAGGCTCCTTCCTACAAAATTCTAAAAATTTTTTGTTGTAAAAAATGTAAGAATTTATGGTATTTTCTGAAAATCCTCTAAGCTTAAGTTCTGTCTCCAACTTTTTTTCAAATTCCATAATTAAATATTAGTTCGTATAATTTTAGGTTTTAAAAAACTTTTTTACTTTTGAATAAATCTCATCAAAAAAACTTTCGTTTGAAAAATTTTCATTTATTTCTGTAGCATAATTTTTAAGGAAGGTGTAAAGCCTTCTATAAATTTCTTCACTAATTTTTATTCCTTCGCTCGAAAGTTTCTCTATAATCTTTTTCCCAAAATAAACAAATCCTACTTCGTAATTTCTACAGCTCATAAAAAGATAATGAAATTTAAAGAATTAATCTTTTTCCATTATTTTCAATTTTTTAAAGCTATTCGAAAAGGTGAAACAAAAAATCATAGTTCGTGCATAATTGTATGCTTCCTATAATCCTCAAAATATAAAAATCTTTTATTCTTGCATTTATCACAAAAGTAAATTCTCCATTTCATTTTCAACCAATTTCCAAAAGGCATGAATTAAAATTATAAAGTGAATTTAAATTTTTTTCTCTATTTAAAGAATATGAAAAGAGAAGCTTTAACCATACAAGAGTTTATGGAAAAAGTAAAGTTCAAGGGTGATAAATTAATAGAAGTGCGCCCATATGTTCTCGAATTTAATGGAAAATACATTCCTGCATTAGAATTAGAAAGCGAAAATGTTATTTACGGAAGAATAGTTCCAAAAAGATTTGAAAAAATAGAGGATGTAGAAGATTTTGTTGAAATGTTAAGCAGAAAATTGAGCATGGATTTTTACTGCCAAAACTTCAGCATAATTACTAGAAATTTAGTTTATACTAAAAACTTAAATTTAAGAAAATTGAGAGAAGAGGATTTGGAATACTTAATGAAGTTGGGTTATTTTGAATAATTACTTAATTTTTGAAAGTTTAACTAAAACCCCTTCTATAGCACTTGCAAGCTCTTCTCCTAAATCAGTTAATCTAATCATCTTTATTCTTCCTTTTTTCTCAAAATCTACTAAGCCAAATTTTTTAAACTGTTCCAAGAGCTTTACTGTGTGAGAATAAGTGCAATCAACTTCCTTAGAAAGAACAGTCGCATATTTTGCTCCTCTTTTTAGGCTTAATATAAGTTTTACTGGCTTTCCTCGGAAGAAAAGATTAAAACCAGGTTTTTCTTTTACCATTTCCTCACTTGTTTATGATTTAACTCAAACTATATATTATTTATCAAATTTATATTTAAAAATATTAAAGGAGATTTGATGTTCATACTTAGGCCTCCCGTAGTAGCAGGAAGTTTTTATAATTTAGACCCAGAAATGCTCAAAAAACAAGTAGAGTTCTGCTTAAATCATAAACTTGGACCAAAAAAAATTGTGAAAGAAAAATTTTTAAGTGCAATAGTTCCTCATGCAGGTTATATTTATTCTGGACCTGTAGCTGCATGGGTTTATTCTAGGATAGAAAGTGCAAATTACATCATAATTGGACCTAACCATTCTGGTATGGGTGAAAGGTTTGCAATCATGAAAAATGGTCTTTGGAAAACACCACTAGGTGAAATAGCGATAGATGAAGAAATGGCCAAAAAAATAGAAAAAGAGTGTAAAATTATAGAGCATGATGTTTTGGCTCATGAATCAGAGCATAGCATAGAAGTTCAACTTCCCTTTCTTCAGTTCAGGTTTGGAAGTAAATTTAAATTTGTTCCAATTAGTATACTAAACGAATTTGCAGATGAAACGTTGCTAGAAAGTTGCAAAGTTATAGGAAAGGGTATAGCAAATGCAGTTAAAGCTGATAAGAGAAAGTGGATTTTAATTTCTACTTCGGATTTTTCCCATTATGTACCGGATCAAGTTGCA
>CALIKW010000006.1 GCA_938017915.1 uncultured archaeon
TTGAAAAAATAACTGATGAAGATTTTGAATTTTTGGGCTTTAAGGGCATGAGGCCTGAATGGACTGTATTGTCTTTGTTACCAATTCCTCCTGTAACTGTAAGACCTTCTATAACGCTAGAAACAGGTGAAAGGAGTGAGGACGACTTAACTCATAAGCTTGTAGATATAGTTAGAATAAATGAAAGATTAAGGGAAAATATTGATTTAGGAGCACCAGACTTCATAATAGAGGATTTGTGGGAGCTTCTTCAATACCATGTTGCAACTTATTTTGATAACGAGATATCAGGAGTTCCTCCAGCAAGGCATAGATCAGGAAGAATTCTTAAAACACTTTCACAAAGGCTTAAGACAAAAGAAGGAAGGTTTAGGGGGAATCTTGCTGGTAAAAGAGTAAACTTTTCAGCAAGGAGTGTTATAAGTCCTGATCCTTTCTTGCACATCGATGAAGTTGGTGTTCCAGAAGTTATAGCTAAGGAACTTACTGTTCCTATAAGGGTTAATGAAAGAAATTTGGAAGAAATAAGAAAATTAATTTTGAATGGACCATCTATATGGCCAGGTGCGAATTACGTAATAAGACCAGATGGAAGAAGGAAAAAAATACTTGAGGAAAATAAAGAAGAAATTGCAAAAGAAATAGCTCCTGGCTACATAGTTGAAAGGCATTTGCAAAATGGTGATATTGCTTTATTCAACAGGCAGCCTAGCTTGCATAGGATGAGCTTGATGGCCCATAGGGTTAGAGTAATGCCCTTCAAGACTTTTAGACTTAATTTGTGCGTATGCCCTCCTTATAATGCAGATTTTGATGGTGATGAGATGAACTTGCACATACCACAAACAGAAGAAGCACAGGTTGAGGCAGAGGAACTAATGATAGTTCCTAAGCACATGAGGAGTCCAAGATTTTCAGGCCCAATAATAGGTGCTTGGAGAGATTTTATTTCAGGCTTATACTTACTTACAAAAGATGAAAGAAAACTTAAAAGAGAAGAATTTGTTCAATTGATAAGATCTGTGAGTGATGATGTAGAAATTCCTGAAAAGGAGAGTATGAGTGGAAAAGAAGTTTTCAGTTTATTCCTTCCAAAGGATTTTTCAATTCAATACAGGTCAAAATCTGGTGAAAATGTTTTAATAAAAAACGGTAAATTGATAGAAGGGGTTATAGATTCAGCAGGTGTAGGAGCAGAAAATGGAAAAATAATAGATAAGATAGAGAAGGAATATGGTTCAGAATTTGCAAAAGAATTTTTATTCAAAATTTCCAAACTTTCTATGAATTTTCTGATGATGAAAGGTTTTTCTGTAAGTATTTCAGATCATGATTTGCCGGATGATGCTAGGAAAAAAATAAGTGAGATTATAGAAAAGGTAAGGAAGGATGTAGATATGCTTATACAATCTTATGAAAAGGGGGAGCTTGAGGTTCTGATAGGAAGAACACCTAAGGAAACTTTGGAGAATTTGATTAAGAGAAGGCTTAATAGATGTTTGAACGAAGTTGGGGAAATAGTTGAAAAATTTGTGGAAGAGAATTTTACTATAGCCATGGCAAAGAGTGGAGCAAGAGGGAGTTTAGTTAACTTTGTTCAAACTTCTGCTTTAATTGGGCAAGAAACTGTTTTGGGTGAAAGGGTTGAAAAGGGATATTATGAGAGAACTTTCCCTCACTTTAAAAAAGGCAATATAAGCTTAGAAGCAAAAGGTTTTGTTGCAAGGAGCTTTAAGGATGGTTTAACACCTTTTGAATTTTTCTTTGATGCAATGAATTCGAGAGAATCCTTAATGGATAAAAGCTTGAAGACAAGACATTCTGGATACATGGAAAGAAGGTTGGTAGGAGCTTTACAGGATTTGAAAGTTGAGTATGATGGTACAGTAAGAGATAGCGCAAAAAGGATAATTCAATTTTCTCCAGGAGAAGATGGTTTAGATCCTTCTAAAATAGAGGCTGGTGGTTTGAATGTCAGAAGAATTGCGCAAAGATTATTCGGATGAAATTGAACTACCTGAATCGATAAAAAAGGAAATAGAGGAAGTAAGTAAGGAAATGAAGCTTAAGAAAGAAGATATCAAAAAGTTGGAAGAAGAAGTTAAAAAGTCTTATCTTTCATGCAGGTTTGAGCCAGGTGAAGCTATTGGAATAATTTCTGCTCAAAGCATTTCTGAGCCTGCAACGCAAATGACGATGCGTACTTATCACTTTGCAGGTTCTGCAGGAATTAAAATAACTTATGGTTTACCTCGCTTGATAGAAATTTTTGATGCAAAGAAACAAGTAGAAACACCTTCTATGACACTTTTTCTCAAGAAAGAGTTTAACAACATGGAGGTAGCTAAAAAAGTTGCCGAGGAAATAGTAGAGCAAAACATAGAAGATTTAGTAAAAGAAGTTTCTATAAACTTAAATGAGAATACGATAGAAATTGAGCCAAGGGATTTGAGGCAAATATCAAAAATTGAGAGAAAAATAAAGGAAAGTATGAAAGATGTTAAAGTAAGAATAAGGAAAAACTCTATAGTAGTAGAGCCTAAGGGTGAAATAACTTTTAAAGATTTACAAAAGTTAAAGGTTAAGCTCCTTCAGCTTCATGTTAGCGGAATAGAAGGTATAGAGAATGCTGTTGTTAGAAGAGAGGGGGATGAATGGATCATTACTACTATAGGCTCTAATTTAAAAGAAATTTTTAACATTAAGGAAATAGATGGCTCAAGGAGTTTCACTAACGATATACATGAAACTGCAAAAATTCTTGGAATAGAGGCAGCAAGGAACTTAATAATAGAGGAAGCTTTAAAAACTTTGCAAGAACAAGGCTTGGATGTTGACGCAAGGCATATTACGCTAGTAGCAGATATAATGACTTTAACAGGAGAAGTAAGGCCGATAGGAAGGTATGGAGTAGCAGGTTCCAAAGCCTCTATTCTCTCAAGAGCAGCATTCGAGGAAACTATTAAACATTTAGTAAGAGCTTCTTTAAAAAATGAAACAGACGAATTTCTAGGAATTTTTGAGAATGTGATGGTAGGGCAAGTAATTCCATGTGGGACAGGTATGTTTGATGTTGTTGCAAAATTTGAGGAAATTTCTTCTTAAATTATTTAAAATTTAAATTTTAAGTGATTTTATGGATTTAACAAGGGAAATTCAAACTGCTTTGAAAGAGAATAGAGTGATAATAGGATATAGAGAGTCTATAGATTTTATTAAGTCGAACAAACCAAAGTTAATTATAGTAGCAAAAAATATTCCAGATGATATGAGAAAAGAAATAGAACATAATGCTAAAATTTTTGGTTTAGAAGTAATTGTTTTTGAGGGAAGCAGTAAAGAGCTTGGTGTTATTTGTGGGAAACCATTTCCAGTCTCAACTCTTGTAATTAAAGGATAAACATGGTAATTACTTTCGATACAGAAACAATAAGAATAATCACGCTTTTTGAAAATCTGACTAATACAAGTGTAAAGGATTGTTTAATAGATTATGAGTCTAATACTGTTTATTTTGTTGTTGATGAAGGAAAAATGGGAATGGCTATAGGAAGGAATGGAAGTAGTATAAAGAATGCAGAAAAGATAATAGGAAAAAATATAAAAGTATTTGAATTTTCAAAAAATTTAAGTGCTTTTGTAAAAAATTTGATTCAAAAAGTTGAGGAAGTTAGGATTAAAAACGAGAATGAAAAAATTATAGTTGAAGTAAGGGTGGAGAAGAAGTTTAAGCCGATGATAATAGGGAGAGACGGGAAAAAGCTTAAAATATTTAAGGAGATACTCGAAAGAAATCATAAAGTTAGCGATTTAATAATAAGGTAAAAATATGGCAGGGGAGTTTGCAGCAAGAAAGCTGAAGAAAAGGAGGAAAAAGTTTAGATGGAAGAAGGTAGATTATAAAAGAAGGATGCTTCAATTATGGAAAAAGGATCCTTTGGAAGGAGCTCCTCAAGCAAGGGGAATAGTTATAGATAAAAGGTTTGTGGAGCAGAGAAAGCCATGCTCAGGCTTAATAAAGGCAGTTAGGGTTCAATTACTTAAGAATAATGTTCAAGTTACTGCTCATGTTCCTGGAGAAGGTGCTCTGGATATAATTAACGAGCACGATGAAGTTATAATAGAATCTATAGGAGGTTCACAAGGCGGGCCGAAGGGAAGTATGTGGGGGATTAAGTATAAGGTTGTTGCTGTGAATGGTGTAGCTTTGAGCGAAATATTAGCTGGTAAAAAGCAGAAACCAACAAGGTGATAACATAGAAGAAATAAAGATTTTTGGAAAATGGGATACAAAAGGAATTGAAGTAAAAGATCCTGGATTAGCTAGATATATAAATTTAGAGCCAAGAATTTTTCCAAGATCTGGTGGAAGATACGCAAAACAACAATTTTACAAATCTAAGATGAACATTGTAGAAAGGTTGATGAACAAATTAATGGTTCCTGGGCATAGAGGAAAAAAGCATGTGATTAGTTCAGGAAGATGTGTAGGAAAGACTTCCGCTCAATATAAAATTGTTAAAAGAGC
>CALIKW010000007.1 GCA_938017915.1 uncultured archaeon
TCTCATCTTATCTTCACCACTTTCATATCCCCTATTCTTTCAATCCTAATCTTTTTCTCAGCTTCAAGGATATGAATGAACTTAGAAGCTGTTTGATGAGAAACCCCAATTTTCTTAGCGATTTTAGAAATGTAAAGTCCATTACCAGAATTCTTAATCAATTCTAAAATTTTTCTCTTCATTTCCTCTTTTTTATACATAATTATTAATTGTTAAAACTAATATTTAAATTTAACGCTTAAATTTTAAAAATAGTTTAAAAATTCACAAAAACTTATAAGCTTTTATCAAAAGAATTCAAAATTAAATTATGAGAAAGCCCATCATTTTAATATTTTTCATTTTCCTAATCTTATTCTTTTTCGTTCTATTTTCCTTTTTCCAAAAATCAGTTTTAGAGTTGCCAAAAAGTATAAATAAAAGTTTTAATGAGTCAAGAAACAAAAGTTATTCGGAAAAAATACCTGAACCACCTGAAGAAAGTTTAAAGGAAAAAGAAAGTGGAAAACCTTTTCAGTCCAACATTTCAGAATATAACATTTCAGTAAAGCCTCATCTTGAAATTTTTGACATTTGCTCTGGAAAGTTAGAAGCAGGTTCAGCTTTAGGAGAAGGGGGAGTAAAAGTTTGCTACAACGATTTACCTCCTTACTACGTAATATTAAAAGAAGAGAATTACCAGCTCAAAACAAGCTTTTATGGTGGAAAAGGATTTAATGAAACGTATAATTTTTCCGAACCAACAGAAATTTTCAGGTTTTTCATACAAGACCTTTTAACAGTTCCTGGATGGGAAAGTGTAGAAATGCTTGGTGAGCTTAAAAATTCTTTTTCCTTAGGTAATTACACTTTAAATTACGTATGGGAGCCAAGTTTAGGGGGAAATCTAACAATTACAAAGCAGGTAATGAGTATTCCTTTAGTAGCTTATCCTGGAATACAAAAAACCGAAGATTGGTCCTTCCTTGAATTTTATCTCAAGGCCGGAGAAAACTTATACTATATAGGAAGACTCTGGTTTTTTGTGGTATAACATTAATTATTCCAAAATAAATTATTTTATAGAGGAGGTATGGCAAAACAAACTAAAACCAGTTTTAAGGGGAAGAAAAAGCCTGAAGGGCTTAAAGAGCTTGAAGAACTTGAGAAAATTATCTTCAAGAAGAGAAAAAAATTTGAAAAAGTTAAGAAAAGAATTAAACCGAAAAAGTTAGCTCGAAAAAAAGAAAAGAAACAACTTAAAGTTAGGGAAATAGCAGAAAAAAAATTTAAAAAGAAAGTAGAAAAAAAGCTAGTTGAAAAAATAGAAAAGCCTGCAGAAAAACAGCTGAGTGAAAAAGTAGGAGAAAAGAAAAAAGTAGAAAAGTTAGGAGTTGAGAAGGAAAAAGTAAGGGAAAGTTTAGTAGAAGAAATAATGACAAGGAATGTGATAAAAGTTAGGCCTGATGATAACTTGAGTTATGTAGTTCAACTTTTATCAGAAAAAAACATTTCTGGCTTGCCTGTGGTAGAAGAAAATAAATTTGTTGGTGTAATTAGCGAATCTGATATAATTAAAATAATCGGGTCAAAAAGCCTTTTAGAACTTGATACTCTAGGATTGAAAAAGCTTAAGTACATAAAAGTTAGCGAAGCTATGAATAGGAAACCAATTGCAATATATGAAAAAGCTAAAGTCTCAAAGGCAGCTGATTTGATGAATAAGTATGATATATCAAGACTTCCTGTTATAAATGAAAGCGGAGAATTGGTTGGAATAGTTACTAAAAAGGATATAATAAAAGGTATTTCAAAAGATTTTTTAGTTAAGGTTATAAAGGAGCCTGAAAAACAGTTGCAGTTTGTTGAAACCTATTTGGATGAAATACTCAAAATTGTTGAAAGAGAAGGCTCGGTTAGCGTAGATGAAATTAGGAAGAGGCTGGAAATTCCTGAAAGTAAGGTAGAAGAGTGGGGAAAAGTTTTGGAAAAGCACAATTTAATCGAAGTTTATTATCCTCCTGTTGGAAAGCCTGTTTTTAAGAAAAAGGAGGTAAAAGTTTGACACAAACAAAAGAATTAGAAAAATACTTTGTTGAGGCTGATAGGGTTAGGGGGGAAGTTAGCATACAAACTTCTCCAAAAGAATTAGTTCCTCTTTACATCCTAAAACTTCCGGAAATAGAACCAGGAACATTAGCTTTGCTAGACCAAGTTAGAGAAAGGTTATTAACACAAATAGCCATAAAAACTTCTGAGTTAATAAACCCAAAAGCTTTGGAAGAATTAAAAATAAAATTTTTTGACCAAGCTTTCGAAATTTTAAGAAAAGAGCTAATAGGAATACCACTAGAAGTTTGTGAGTATTTGGCAGGAACTTTAGTTCACGAAATGCTTGGCTTGGGAAAAATAGAACTTTTGCTTTCTGACGGAAATTTGGAAGATATAGTTGTTAATAATGCAGAAGAACCTGTTTGGGTTTATCATAAGAAATATGGCTGGCTTAAAACAAACATTTTTGTAGAAACCGAAGCACAAATTCAAAATTATGCAGCTATAATAGGAAGAAAAGTTGGAAGGCAGATAACAACCCTTAACCCTCTAATGGATGCTCACTTGCCGAGTGGGGATAGAGTAAATGCAACTCTTTTCCCAATAAGTACTAAAGGGAATACTATAAGCATAAGACTTTTTAGGAGAAAGCCGTGGGTAATTACAGACTTAATACAAAACAATACTTTAAGCTTAGATGTTGCATCCCTTCTTTGGTCTGCTGTTCAATATGAGATGAACATGATAGTTTCTGGTGGCACAGCTTCTGGAAAAACAACTTTTTTAAACGTTTTAATGACTTTTATTCCACCAAACCAAAGAATAATAAGTATAGAGGATACAAGAGAAATTTGGCTTCCAAGATTTTTGCACTGGGTCCCTTTAACTACAAGGGAACCAAATCCTGAAGGAAAAGGGGAAGTTTCTATGCTTGATTTGCTCGTAAATAGCTTGAGAATGAGGCCTGATAGGATAATAGTTGGTGAAATAAGGAGAGGAGACCAAGCAGAAGTTTTGTTTGAGGCTATGCATACAGGTCATAGTGTTTATGCAACTTTGCACGCAGATACTGCAGCACAAACTTATAGAAGATTGATCAACCCTCCTATAAATGTTCCTGAAACCATGCTGGAAGCATTGCACTTAATTACTGTAATGTTTAGGGATAGAAGGAGAGGTTTGAGGAGGCTTTTCCAGCTTGCTGAGGTAGTTGCAGGACCAATGCAAGCGATGAAGACTGGGATAAGGATTTTGTATAAGTGGTCTCCTTCAGAAGATAAAATTATAGAGAGCGAGAAAAGCATAAGAGTTGTTGAAGATTTAAAGATGCATACTGGTATGAGCGACCAAGAATTTAGGAAGGATTTGGAGGAAAAGAAGCAAGTTTTGAAGTGGATGATTAAAAATGGTGTTAAAACAATAGATGGTGTTGGAAAGGTTGTTGTTGAATATTATACAAATCCTTCGCACGTTTTAGATTTAGTTAAAAAAAATGCTAAAGCTACTTCAATCGTGCCAGAAGATTTGTTGAGAACATGAGAATACCATTCATACCTTTCCCACTTGAGAAAACTTTAAAATTTTCAAAAAAGTTAAGGCTATTGGGAATAGCTATAAGAGTTAAAAAATTTTTTCCATTTCTCAAAAATTCTTTATTCGAGGCAAAATTCGAGTTTGATGAAAATGAGTATTTGTCAATAGCCCTTTTTACTTCCCTTTTTTGGTTTTTACTCCTTTTTTCTGTTCTTGGCTTAATAGCTTTAATCATTCTTCCACCAAAGAATTTCTTTCTCATAATTTTCCTTTCTTCATTTTCCCTTTCTTTTTTATCATTTATTTATGTTATTTTATATCCAAGGCTACTTTCCATAAAAAGGATTAAAAATCTGGAAAGAAATTTGCTCTTTGCTCTAAGACATTTGCTTATTCAAGTGAAATCAGGAGTAAGCCTTTTTGATGGCATGGTTTCAATTTCTAAGGCAGGTTATGGTTTAGTTTCAGAAGAGTTTAATGAGTGCGTGAGAAAGATTTCAACTGGAATTCCTGATGTTGAGGCTTTGGAAGAAATTGGAAGGAGAAATCCTTCCCTATACTTTAGAAGGTCTTTATGGCAGATAGCAAATGCAATCAGAACAGGAGCTGATATAGCAGATACTTTAGATAATATAGTTAGGAATTTGGCAGAAGAGCAAAGGGTTATGATAAGGAGATATGGCTCACAGCTTAATCCATTAGCTTTCTTGTACATGATGTTTGGGGTAATAATCCCAAGCTTAGGAATAACTTTAATGATAATTCTATCTTCCTTTTCTGGTTTTGTAATTCAACAAATTTTCTTCTGGTTTATACTCGTTTTCATCATAATATTCAAGTTTAATTTTTTAGGATTAGTTAAAAGCAGAAGACCATCGGTTGAAATATATGTATAAGTTTTTATACCAAAAACTTCCAAGAAATTATAAAACTTGGCTAGAAAATCATGTAAACTATTGCGACCTTCAAATACCTGCTGAAAAACTTTTCTCTTCTTTCTTAACTTTCAGCATTATAATTAGTCTTTCAATTTCCTTTATACTTTTCTTCATGGATTTGCTCACGCTTTTTTACTTTATTTTGCTTTTTGTCCTACTTTTTTTAATTCTTCAGGTTGTTTTCCACATGATATTAATTTTTATCGCAGATAGTAGAGCAAATTACGTTGAAGAAATTTTACCAGATGTTTTGCAAATAATTTCTTCTAACATGAGAGCAGGCTTAACTCACGACAAAGCAATTTTAACTTCTGCAAGGCCAGAGTTTGGTCCTTTGGAAAAAGAGCTTAGGAATGCAGCAAAAGAAACACTTTCTGGAAAGCGGTTGGAAGATGCTCTTAAAAATATGACAAAAAGGATAAAGTCAAAACTTTTGGAAAGGACTATTTCTCTTCTTCTAGAAGGTTTGGAAAAGGGAGGAAGCATAACTGCTCTGCTAGAAAGTATAGCTTTAGATATAAGGCAAGTGAGGATTCTGAAAAGGGAAATAAAATCTTATGTTATGATGTACGGAATTTTCATCTTTTTTGCTGCATGCATAGGAGCTCCTTTGCTCTATTCTGTTTCTATATTTTTAGTTGAAACAATGGGAAAATTTGGAGGAATAAAAATAGAGGAAATGCCTGAAATAGGTTCAAGACTTCCCTTAGGAACTATTAGAATTTCTGAAATAAGTCCAGAATTCCTAAACCTTTATTCTTACATAGCAATAGGCGTGACAACTTTTTTTGGTAGTTTGTTAATAGGCTTAGTTCAAGAAGGGACAGAAAAAGCAGGCTTAAGATTCTTGCCTATATTCTTACCAATAGGCTTTGCTGTCTTTTTCATTTCTCAAATTGCTATAAGGTCAATATTTTCCGGCTTTCTGTAAATATTTAAAATAAGAAAAAAACAAAATTTATTTAAAGGGAGAGTATGAAAAAGGGACAAACTGCATTGGAGTATCTAATGACTTATGGATGGGCAATTCTAATAGTAATAATAGTAGTAGCAGCACTTTATGCTCTAGGGCTAACAAAACCATGTAGATGGACAGGCACACAAATAAGGGAGTTTGGTAATTTTAGGGCAAGGGAAGCTAAGTTCACTGGTGCTCCAAATGACCAAAGTACTTTAGAATTTAGTTTAGCCTACTTAGGGCCAGAAACTGTGGAGACTGCAGATATTACTGCTGAGGTAGATGGAGGAGCTTGTACAGGAAGTGCTACGTTAACAAACTTAGGTTCTGATGCCCAGGCTGTAACTATTACAGGATGTCCTACAAAGACTGCAGGAGATTGTTATACAGCAAAAGTAAAGATTACGTATAATATTGTAGGAGGCACAATTACTAATCTTGTATCTTATGGAACCATATCAGGAGTAGTAGCTTAGGTTAATATTTTCCTTTCCTTATTTTTTAATATTTTTTACTCTAAATTTTATTAAGATGTTTTGGGGCAAAGTGTTTTATACAAAATTTGACATTGTTATTGCTATTTGTGACGAGAATTTAATAGATAAGGAAATAATTACAAAGGAAAAGCTTAAAGTTAAAGTTAGTAAAAACTTTTATGGAGGGCAATTAATAAATGAAGAAGAAGCTTTAAAACTTATGGAAAAGGCTACTATAGGCAATTTGATAGGTGAGAAAATAGTTGAGCTTGCTGAAAAGAATGGCTTTATAGAAAAAGAAAATATTATTTTAATTAACGGAGTTCCGCATGCTCAATTCGTCAAAATTTAGGAAGGCTCAGTTTTTTATAATATCAGCAGTAGTTATAATAATGTTTGCATTTCTAATTAGCAGGATGACAGAGCCAGCTAGCATTCCAGATACATCTTCAGTAGCTATAATGGAGGAGCCTTTTATTTTTAATAACATAGTAGAAAAAGCAAGGGAAACTGTTGAAAAGGCAAAGAGCTGCGAAGATTTAAAGTTTAATTTGGAAGAATACAAGCTTTTTGTAGAAGATTTTGTTCAGATTAAGGGCTATTCGCTTTTACTTAATTATACAATAGATTATTCCAATTGCCCTTTTATGGCAAGCGTAAATTTTAATTACATAATTCTTCAATCCCCAAAAATTACCTTAACAAAAAGCTTTACTTATGATAAGCTATTCTAGCAAGCCAATTTCTTCTTTACTTAAATTTAAAGATTGAGAAATTCTTTTCCTCATCTCACTATTTTTCAAAATGAGTTTTAGAAATGGTAGGAATTCTTTTTTGACTTTTCTAGTTGAACAATGTAAGCTTTTGCTTATTTTTTCAAAAACTTCTC
>CALIKW010000008.1 GCA_938017915.1 uncultured archaeon
AGATCTTATTTTCAACCTTTATAGAAATGGTACACTAATCGCTACAGGAAACCCTGCAAGTGAAGTAATTTTGTTATGGCCTGGGGTTTATGAATATACTTACAATACAAGTGGTGGAGCCAATTACTCAGCCAACTCGCTTTCTAGAATAATAGAAGTTAAGGACTTATCACCACCAAAATACTCAAACATAATCGAGCCACCAGATCCAAGCTTTTATTCTCCTTCAGCCACCTATACTTTTAAAATCGATTGGATTGATGATGTAGAGGTGGATAAAGTAATTTTGGAAATGGATGGAAAGAATTATACTCCTACCAAAAGCGGAAATACTTATAGCTTCACTTTCTCTTCTTGCAAAATTTCAAGTGGAGGAGGAAGGTCGGTAATATATATGATGTCTTTCGATCCAATCCAATTTTTGAAGCACCTCGTTAATCTCCTGACGGGGAGAACAGCAAAAGCAGAGAAAATACCATGTCTCAGCGTTGGTGTTCATTATTATAAATGGTATGCTAATGATACTAGTAATAATTGGAATTCAACTGAAATTTTAAATTTTACCATCCGTCAAGAAGATCCTTTAATAATCCATATTTTTAGCCCAAAAAACGAAACTTATTATACTCAGAACATAAGTATTTCTTATTCTATAGAGAATGGTGATGTTTTGCATTGGATAGGCTATAGCTTGGATTTCCAACCAAACGTAACTCTAAACGGAAATACTTCCATTATTTTAACAGAAGGCTCGCACAGTATAATATTCTATGCTAACAATACTTATGGGATTTCAAATTCCTCTGAAAGGATTTACTTTACAGTAAGCTTGCCAAAACCTGATTTAATAATAGAAGATATTTGGACTTCTGGAAGTACAATTTATTATAAGATAAGGAACAAAGGAAATGCAAGTGCTAATTATAGCTATTCTAAGCTTTTCATAGATAATTATTATAAAGCGAGCGATTATGTCTCTTCTTTATCGGCAGGATTTTCAAGCAACGAATACTTCTCTTATTACTGGCAATGCTCAGGAACAAGCGATAGCATAAAGGTATGTGCAGATGGTTATAACTATGTTAATGAGAGTGATGAAAACAATAATTGTTTAACAAAAACTGTTGATTGTTTAACACAAAATTGCACTTGCACTGATTGGGAGCCTGCTTTTGAATGTTGTTATGTTGGTACAAGAGTTTATGGAAGATGGGTTAGAAAATGCACCCCTTCAGGATGCCAGGCAGAGAGTAAGTGTGAAGGATATTGTTTTACTTTACTCTGAATTATAAAATTTTTTCTAACATCTCAAGGCTAAACTTCGTGTTCGCACAACCATTTTTAATCAAAGGTAAACCTTGAGCAGGAATTTTTAAAAATTTTTTGGCAAGTTTAAGCTCTTCTCCGCATGCAACCCCTACTACCCCTTCATACTTATTAATTATTTTTGGAATACAAGAAGATCCTGGCAAGATATAAACATCATACCCTCTTTCTTTACCTATTTTACTTGCCTTATTTATTAAGCAATCAGGAGAGCACGAATTACAAAAGTAGGATGGTAAAAGAGAATCAAAATCTGCTCTGCAATTCGAATCCATGTACTTCCTTGAGCAATGTGGTAGTAAAAGAGCTCTTTTACTGGTTATCTCAAAATCTTTTCTGTAAATGTTGTTAAGAGCATGAATTTCTATTAAATCTTCAACAACACTTAGCATCGATGAAAAGTCCAGCCCAGTTATTTCTTCCACTCTAAATTTTTTTATTAACGTTTCAATTTTGTTGCTAGCTTTTTTATATATACCTTTTTCATAACTTATTTTGATTATCTCGTTGAAAAATTTTCTTGGCAAATTTGAAAAGTCGAAGTTAAACTTGTAAGGCACAATTAAAATTTATTTTCCAACTTTAAAAGCAAATCGAACAAAGCTTTTAATGCAAGAGAGCAAGTTATTTCCATAAGTTTTTTATTAGCAAGAGAGATTTCTACCAAATCTACACCAACTATTTTACCCTTAATTTCATTTAAAATTTCAGAAAATTCTTGATAATTCAAGCCATTTGCCTCAGGATTTTCAACAGCTAAAGCTAGAGAAGGGTCAAAAACATCTATATCAATACTTAAGTAAACATTTGAGCCTTTTGTAAAATTACTTATTCTTCTTTTTTCTTTGCCAGGATTTTTCTTAATAGAATTTGAGGTTATGTAAAGGATTTTATTCTTTTTAAGAAATTCTACTTCTTCTTCACTACAAGCTCTTAACCCTATTATTCCAACATTTCTAAATCCATTTTCTATCAATCTTCTTAACCAAGTTGAACAATTGTAAAAATTTTCATCTAATTTTAATGGCTGGACAGAACTTGCAATTCTTTCATCTAAATAATTATTTTTGCAATCAGCATGAGCATCAAAAACAATTACTTTTAAATTTTTATCAAAAGCTTTAATCGAAAAAAGCGAAGCTAAATGAGATTTGCTTAAAATTAATGGAATTTTCTTCTCATTTAAAATTTCCTTAATTTTTTTAGTTATTTCATTTTCATTTCTAAATTTCAAATCACCTTCATCAAAAATCTTTAACTCAACACCTTTTTCTCTCTCCAAATCAAAAGTTTCAAAAAATAAGCTTGCCTTCCTTAAAAATTTCAAAACTTTTGAAGAATTTTTTCCCAATGGTATTCCTATTGTTACAATTTCCGCTAACTCTTTTTCAAAATCCATGCCAAAAATCTTATCCATATTTATTTTTTGTTAGCAGTATTATTTTTATTCTTTCAATAAAACAACATTAAAGAAGAAAAGGTTAAGCAAGAACTTATAGCAATAGATTTCAACAATACAAACTCAAAGAAAACTTTTTTGTGTAATTTTAAGAGTTTACTTAGAATGCATCTTTCTTCCTCTGCTTAGTTACGTTATGCCCCCGGCGGGATTCGAACCCGCGACCTTCGGCTTAGGTTCGGCAGAAAATCTTGGGCCGCTGCTCTATCCAAACTGAGCTTTCCCCAAATTTACGGGGGCCCAGCTATTAATTTTTAATTAAACCTCCTATTTTAAAAATTTTAATTCTATTTATTCTTTCGATTTTAATAAAAAATTATGGTACTCCAATTTGTATTTGGAATAATTCTTCTTGTAATCATAATATACATTTCGCTTAAACTGCTTCAAAATGTAGTGACAGGAATAATCTTAATAGTGCTAGTTTTTTTCGCTTCCTACTTAATCTTGGGTTCTATACCAACTTTGAGAGATATACCAATAATAGGAACATACCTTCAAAACTTTTTTGAAAGATTTTTACCAAGAATTCCTGGAACAACAGGGGAAGCTATAGGAGTGGTAAGAGAAATTCTATATCATATAGAGATTTTAAATGTTGAAAGGGATTGTGAACAAAATCTTTTGATAACTTTGGCAAATACAGGAAAACTTGAAGTTTCTGGCTTCAAGATTTTTATTGACGGAAATGAAGTTAAACTCCTAAATCAGCCTAAAGATCCTTTAAAATCAAAGGAAGTTACTGTTTTTCAGGTTGATTGGAAAGGGAATTTTTCAAAAATAGAAGTTAAAGGTTTGGAAGCTTCAGCCAGTTATTAATTTTATTTCAAAAAGCAAGATTTATTTTAGTGGAAGTATGAGAAAGCTTAGATTTTTACCATTTTTCTCACTTATATTCTTATCAATTCTAGCTTTCTTATCAAAAGGCTTAACTTCTACAAGCCAAGAATTTAATGTAATCCCAGATATCTTGTTAATAAACTGGAGCTTTGGTTCTTTAGGCAATATAACTTTAGATTCTAACGTTAATTATAATTTTTCAGTTAAAATTGAAAATTCAAC
>CALIKW010000009.1 GCA_938017915.1 uncultured archaeon
ACTTTCTCGCTACCCTCTGCCCAAAAGTATTTTGCAACTTCTAACGATGTTCCATATCTTGTCATCCCCCAGATTCTTATAACTTCATAGCTTTTTTTAAGTTCATTCTCTATTTCTTGGGAAACAACTGCAGGACCTCCAATTATGTAAATCCTTTCTGGTTTAATTGAGTTTATTGCTTCTAAAGTTTCGTTCGGTATTTGATTTTCTGAAACGAAGAATAGAGCTGCTCCTGTTTTCGCTGCTACAACACTTGCTACAGCATAATCTGCATAGCTTATGTTAGTCGTTACCATTACTTCTTGGGCCACAACATCTTTAGCCAAGACTGCTAAAGCAACTGAAAGAAAAAGTATTAATATCGCTTTTCTCATAGTTATTTTTTTGATTTTTATTAGGATAAATATATTTCGAAAATTTAGGGTAAAAGCAATAAATTTTATTAAGAATATGATTAATTAAGGGTCCGTGGTCTAGCTGGTTAGGACGTCGCCCTGACGTGGCGAAGGTCGCCGGTTCGAATCCGGCCGGACCCACAGAAAAATTTATAACTTACTAATTCAAAATTAATTTAATGCCCAAGCCTTGGAAAATAAGGTATACATTTTCTAAGAAAATTAATTTAGGCTTGGGGCTATAAGGGATGATCCTTTTAACCTCCTAAAAATTGGTGACCAAGCAGTTATTGATGTTTGTGAGATTTGCGAATCTGAAAGTGAAGAAATAGTTGAGCTAGAATCTTTAAACATTTGCAAAGAATGTATGGAAGATTTAAATTTAAAACAAATCGAAGAGGATTCTTCAGAAAAATGTATAGTTTGCAATTGGCCGATAAATAGAAGAATAAGCTTAGAAAAAAGCAAAAAGTTTTTAAAGGGAGTAAAGGAATGGGTAAGAAAAAACAGTAATAAAAAAGTTTATGATAAAATTAAAAAGAAATTGAAGTTTTTAGAAAAAGAAATGAATATTTGTAGGTATGATTTTTTTCAAACAATCAAGGAAATAATCGAAAGCAAAAATAAGAAATTGGGTAAAAAATTTGATGCTTTTCTTAAGACGTTTGATTTTGAAGGAAGTCTAGTAAGTTAACTTATAAAAAAGTAAAAAAATTAGATTGGCAAGAAGAAAGTAATTTTCAGAAATTTTCCCCTTCATTTTCCAATTAAAGTAAAAAGGAACAAAAATTCCCATACCCTTTGGTTTTTTAATTTTAGAGAATGGTGCTAAAGGAAAGGCTTCAAACACGCATAAATAATCAAGAAAAATGTGGCTTGAATATGGTATTAAAGTTAGCCATAAAAAGCTTCTATTTATAAAGCTTAACAAAAAGGCCAAAGGAAAACCTATTAAAATCAAGCCAAATGGTTCTTGGATCCATGTTCTCCTCGCATCCCAAGACTTTTTGATTTTTTTATAAAGATGATCTAAATCTATGAGAACTGCAAAAATAAGAGAAAAAATAATTGAAGAAAAAACATCTTGATTAAATCTGAAAAGTAGAAAAAGAGTAAAGGAAAAAATAAAATGATTTATCGGATTCATAATCATAATTTTGTTAAAAAATAAAAAATTCAATTATTTTCAGGAGAAATTTACTACCAAAAGAAAAGTATTTTTATATCCTTAAACTATTTATGATGAATGTTTGGCTTTCTAAAGTAATTGATAATGGAAAAGTTTTGGAAGAATTAAATACTGAAGATATTAAAACTGTTGGAAAGGATTTTAGGTGCATAATTTGTAAAGGTTCTAAACTTCTTTGCGGAAAAGCAAGATGTCCAATTTTAATAAGAATCTATGCCCAACTAAAAATTAAACCATTTATTGAAAAAACAGAACTAGAAGGCTCAAGCCCGCCTGATATTTTTGTTGGAAGGATAGGCTATCCTTACGTTTACGTCGGACCTTTAATCCCTCCTGTTAAAGGAGATACTTCAATTCTTTCCTGTCCAGAATTTTGGCAAGGAAAAAGTATAGAGGAAATAGTAAACTTAAGGTTTCAGCTTGTTAGAGGGAAATATAGAACTCATGTAAAAAATTTTGAAGGAAGAATAGTTGAGTTAACAAGAGAAATAGCTCTGAGTAAAAGCTCAGTAGAAAGTGAAGCTCATTTTACTAAAAAGCCTTCTGGAGTTTTGGTTTTGGACGACGAGGTTCAGCCTTTCGGACCTTCTGCTCCATTGAAAAATTTGTTTGTTAGCAGCATAAAAACTGATCAAAAAATCGAAAAAGCTTATAGTGATACTGATTTAAAAGCTAGCGAAGCAGTGTTTTGGCTTTATGAAAAAGGTGTTTTGATTTCAAGAATTCAAAGAGCTTTTTCTGCTGGATTGTTTGGGATTGAAAAAAACAGAAAATTAGTTCCAACCAGATGGTCTATAACTGCAGTTGATTCTATAATTTCTCAAAAACTTTTGGAGCAAGTTAAAACTTTTCCTTTGATAAATGAGTTTAGAGTTTATGAGCATGAAGCTTTGGATAACAAATGGATTGTTCTAATGATTCCTGGTTATTGGAGCTATGAACAGATGGAAGCATGGTACCCAAAAACAACTTGGAACCCTAACGGAAAAAACACATGGATAATTTCTGACTGGGAAGGATTTGAAGGAAGAACTACTTATTCAAAAACAGGAGGTTGTTACTACGCTACACGCTTAAGCATTGCTAGCCATTTAGTTAAAGAAAAAAGACAAGCAACAGTTATTACTTTCAGAGAAATTCATCCTGGTTACATATGCCCAGTAGGAGTTTGGCATACACGCGAAAGTATAAGAGAAGCTGTTAGGAAGAAGCCAGCTATATTTAACAATTTGGAAGAAGCTTTAAAGTACGTAAATTCTAAACTTACCATACCTTTAAAAAATTGGATAGAAAATGCTTCTCTCCTTAAAACAATCCTTTACCAAAAAAGACTTTCAGAATTTTTAAAGAAGGGGATGTTATGCAAGTGAAAGAAATAAAGTGCAAATCTATTTTAAATAAAAGTAAGCTTGCTGATTATTGTATAAATTCTTATGTTGGCTGCGAACATGCTTGTGTTTACTGCTACTCAAAATATTATATAAAAAAGTATACCCAGCATAAAGAAGAATGGGGAAGTTTTGTTGATATTAAAATTAATTCTCCAGAAATTTTAAGAAGAGAGGTTTTGAAAAGGAAAAAAGGAAGTGTTTTTCTTTCTTCTCTAACAGATCCTTATCAGCCTTTAGAGAAAAAGTATGAGCTAACAAGAAAATGCTTGGAAATTTTACAAAGAAACAATTTTTCTGTTTGCATACAAACAAAATCTTCCTTGGTTTTGAGAGATTTGGATTTACTTAAAAAGTTTAAAAATTGCGAAGTTGGCTTTACTATTACAACATTAAACGAAAAAATAAGAAAAGAATTTGAGCCATTTTCTTCCCCTGTTGAAGAAAAATTGGAAGCATTAAGAATTTTGAAGGAAAATGGAATAAAAACTTATGTTTTCTTTGGTCCTGTGCTACCTTTTCTTTCTGACCAAAAACTTGAAGAATTTTTTGAAAAACTTTCTGACTTAGCTGATTATTTTTTTATCGATAAATTAAACCTTAAGCCAGGGATTTGGGAAAAAATTGAAAAAGTTTTAGAAAATTATCCTGGACTCAAAGAAAAGTGGAAAAAAATATTTTTTGGAAGATCAGATTATTACAAAATACTTAAAGAAAAAATTGAAAAGATTTGTAAAGAGAAAAAATTGAATTACATTTTTTGTTATTAACATCTTTATGAAAGTTTTGTTTAAGCTAAGCTATTTTTAATATTTAAAATCTAAAAGCTTAATATGAAATTTGAGAAATTTAAAACTTTTATTTTTGATTTAGATGGAACGATTTGGAATCTTGAAGGAATTTTTCCAGGTGTTATTGAAGTTGTAGAAAGACTTAGAGAAGAAAAGAAACAAATCCTTTTTGTAACAAATAACACATTCTTCTCAAGAAAAGAACTGATTGAAAAAATTAATGAATTGGGTTTAAAATTGGGTGAAAATGAATTGATTTCTGTTTCACAAGTTATTAATGAATACCTTAAACTCAAAAATGCAAGTGCTTTTGTTATAGGTGAAAGTTTAAGTGAGGATTTAGCAGAAAGAATAGATAAAAAAGGAAAACCAGATTTTTTGGTTGTTGGGTATGAAAAAAAATTTAATATAGAAAAGCTTAGAGAAGCTTATGAAATTTTAAAAAATGGTGCAAAATTTTTAGCTAGTTCATACGAAAAAATTTTCATTAAAGGGAATGAAGTGTTTCCTGGAACAGGAGCTATAGTTAAAGCTATAGAGCATATGAGTGGTAAGAAAGCAACAATTTTAGGAAAACCATCTGACTACATGCTTTCCTTCCTTAATATGTTTGTATCTTCACCAATGAAAGAAACGGTTTTGATAGGAGATGAGCTTGAATCAGATATTTTGCTAGGTAAAAAAGCTGGCTACTACACAATTTTAGTAAAAACAGGAATTGATAAGGAAGCAAGCAAAAAAATAAAACCAGATTTTATAATTGATTCAGTCTCTATGATTTAAAGCTCTTGAATACCATTTCAACAAAGGATTATTTTTCAATTTTTTAATTACATTCTCTAATTTCATTAAATTATACCGGAAAAATGAAAAACCTACAGGAGTTGCTGTATAAACTTTTCTAAGCCTTCCGTTAACTTCAACTTTTCTGCAAGTAATTAAACCATTTCTCTCTTGCTCTTTGAGTTCAGGATAAATTGAGCTAATTGCTAAATTACAACCAAAATCCTTACGTATTTTTTTCCTAATTTCATACCCATAACTTCCTCCTTCTAAAATAGTCTTCAATATTATCAAATCCTTCAAATCATTTATAAGTTCTTCCTTTCTTTTTTCCCATGTTTTTCTTGTATACGAAAAGAGTATGCGTGCTTCTTGCATAAAAAGATAAAGAAAAGTTAAATTTTTATTCTTTTTGAAACGTATAATTTTAAAAATAAAAAATTAACTTAAAGGTGATTGCTTTTAAAAAAGAAAAATTTTACATCACTACAGCCATTCCTTACATAAATGCACCACCTCACCTAGGCCACATACTGGAATTTGCTCAGGCTGATGTATTGGCAAGGTTCAACAAATTGTTTGGAAAAGATGTTTTTCTAGTGACAGGCTCAGATGAAAATAGCCTCAAGAATGTTAGGAGTGCTGAGGAAATCGGGATTAAGACTCAAGAGCTATGCGATAAAAATTCTAAAATATTTAAGGAAGTTGCAATTTTGTATGGCCTCTCATTCAACAAATTTTTAAGATCTTCTGATAAAAATGAGCATTGGCCAGGTGTTTGGAAATTGTGGAACTTGTGCAAGGAGGCAGGGGACATATACTTAAAAAAGTACAAAGGTCTTTACTGTGTTGGATGTGAGGCATTTTATACAAAGGATGAGTTGGTTAATGGAGTTTGTCCAGAACATGGAACTAAGCCTGAAATAGTTGAGGAAGAAAATTACTTTTTCCGTCTTTCAAAATACGAGGATGAGCTAAGGGAAGTTATAGAAGGGGGGAAATTGAAAATAGTTCCACAGTTTAGGAAAAATGAAGTTTTAGGTTTTATAGAGAAGGGATTAGAGGATTTTAGTATATCACGCTCAAAAGAAAGGGCAAGAGGATGGGGTATTCCTGTTCCTGGTGATGAAACTCAAATAATATACGTATGGTTTGATGCTCTCTGTGTTTATTTAACAGGAATTGGATTCGGAAAAGATGAGGAGAAATTTAAAAAGTGGTGGCCTGCAGATGTTCATGTCATTGGAAAAGGCATAACAAGATTTCATGCAATATATTGGCCTGCTATCCTTCTTTCAGCTGGAATAGAATTGCCCAAGACAATTTTTATCCATGGCTATATAACAATAGAAGGACAGAAAATGAGCAAATCCTTAGGGAATATTATTGACCCAAGAGAATTAATTAAGAAGTATAATTCAGATTTTGTAAGATATTTCTTGTTGAGTGAAATTTCTCCGTTTGAGGATGGCGATTTTTCAGAAAAAAGGTTGGTAGAAAAAGTTAATAATGAGTTGATAGCAAATTTTGGTAATTTTGTTTATAGAGTATTGAGTTTTTTGAAAAAGAATTTTAACTCAAAAGTTCCTGAACCTGGGGAAATGAAAAATGAAGAAAGGGAAATTTTAAAAGGAATTGAAAGAACAAAAGAGAGTGTTAGAAAATATATAGAGGAATTTAGGATAAATGATGCTTTAAGAGAAATTATCATTCTAAGCAAAATTGGGAATCAATACTTCCAATCAAAAAAACCTTGGGAAACTTTTGAGAAAGATATAGAAGATTGCAAAACAACTCTATACATTTCAGTAAACTTGGTTAGAGCTTTATC
>CALIKW010000010.1 GCA_938017915.1 uncultured archaeon
TTTCTTAGTTCTTATAGCAAAAGTTACAAGAATTTCTGAAAGCGAAGATTCTAAAAACCAGCACGTCCTAAAAATAGCTTGCTGGCTTTCTGGTAAATAAATAGAAAAACCTAAAATTGTTGCTTGAAAAAGAAATAGAAGCAAGCCTATAGTTAAAAAATCGAAAAAAGAACTTATACTGCCAAAGAAAAGTGAAAAGTTTCTTAAAAATTTTATGTTCCACTTCTTTGGCTTTTTAAGTTCATCTTCATCAACACTATCAGTAGAAATTGAAAGTAATGGGCCGTCAGTCAAAAGATTTATTAGAAGAATTTGCGAAGGAAGTAATGGTAAGAAATTAATAAAAGGTGAAATTAGGGCAAGTGTCGTTACATTTCCTAAATTTGCTGAAACAGTATTCATTATATATTTTCCTGTGTTTGCAAAAGTTTTTCTTCCTTCAACCACACCTTCAGAAATAATCTTTAAACTTTTCTTGGTTAATATTATATCTGCAGCTTCCTTTGCAACATCTGCACCATTTTCTACCGAAATTCCAACATCAGAAACTTTTAGAGCAGGAGCATCGTTAACACCATCACCCAAAAATCCAACAACATGCTTTTTTCTAAGAACGGAAACAATCTTAACTTTTTGGTCAGGAGTTAATCTTGTAAATATGTTTGCTCTTTCTATCAACTCTTCCAGTTTGTTTTCACTAGCTTTTTCTATTTCTTCTCCGCTAACAATCCCTCTTATTTCAATTCCCAAATCTTCCGCAACTTTTTTTGCAATTATGGCATGATCTCCTGTCAAAACTTTTATTTCAATTCCAAGTTTTTTTAATCTCATCAAAGAATTTTTTGCAGTTAATTTTGGTGGGTCGATAAAGCAGAGAAAGCCAAGAAAAACTAAGTCTTTTTCATCTTCCTCAGCATAATCTTTTTTCTCTCCTATAGTTTTATAAGCAACTGCTAATACCCTAAAACCACTTTCAGACAATTCTTTAAATTTTTTGTTGATTTTTTCCTCATCTGTTTCAAAAATTCCTCTTGAAGTTTTCATCCTTGTGCATACAGAAACTATACTTTCTGGTGAGCCCTTAGATACCAACAAAAATTTATTATCTTTTTTAAGAACAACGCTCATTCTTCTTCTGTAATAGTCGAATGGTATTTCATCTATTAACTCATAATTCCTTTTCAAGTTCTTCTTTTTTGCATATTCATGAATCGCAACATCTATGGGATTCCCAGAAATACTTTTTCCTTTTTCAACTACACTTATACAATAAGATGCTAATTCTATTATCTCCTCATCTTTTCCTCCTTCTATATCACAAAAGTCAATCAAGCTTATTTTGTTTTCTGTTAAAGTGCCTGTCTTATCAACGCACAAAACATCCATATCACCCAAATCTTCTATTGAAATCAATTTCTTAACTATTACCCCTTTCTTGCTCATCCTAATAGCTCCTCTTGAAAGACCTATGGTAATTATTATTGGCAAGGCTTCAGGAATTATACCAACTGCTAAAGCTAAAGAGAAGATTAAGGAATCAAAAATTTTTTTACCTGTTATGGAATTTATTACGAAAATAAAAATCGTTCCGATTAAAACTAGCTTTATTAAAAAGTTGCTAAGTGTTTTTATATTTTTTTGAAAATCTGTTTCTGGTTCTTCTGATTTTAAATAACCAACAATTTTTCCAAAGCTACTATTCATTCCAGTAGCTACTACAATTCCCTTACCTTTCCCGTTAACTACAAGTGTCCCCATAAAAGCCATATTTGTCATTTTTTGAGGCTCTATTCTTTCTTGCTTAATCGGCAAAATAGATTTTGGTGAAGGAAAGGATTCACCCGTAATAATAGATTCGTCAATTTCAAGTTCTTCTGCTTCTATAAGCCTTAAGTCTGCAGGAACTCTATCGCCAGTTTCTAAGTAAATGATATCTCCAGGAACTATTTTTCTCGTATCAACTTCAGTAATTTTACCATTTCTAAAAACCTTGGCAGTGTATTTTATATACTTGCATAATTTTTGCAAATCCTTTTCTGATTTGTACTCCTGAAAAAAACCTACTAAGCAATTTAAGGAAATTATGCCAAGAATTATGATTGCTTCATAAAAACCTCCTGTAAAAAGCGAGATTAAGGATGCAGCAATAAGAGCTAGAATTAAAGGATTTTTGAACTGGGAAAGAAAAAGGAAAATTGCAGATTTTTCCTTTCTTTTTGGAATATCATTCAACCCATACTTCTTAAGTCTTTTTGCTGCTTCCTCTTCGCTCAACCCATCTCTTGAGGAAAAAAGCAGCTTAATAGTTTCTTCAGAAGTTTTTGCCCAATAACTTTCCATAATTTAAATTAAGTTAGTAAATAAGAATTTTTATAACTGTTTATTGCTTTCTTCCATAAGATTGCAATCACTTCTTCCCTTAATTTTGATGAATTAAAAAATAAATCAATTTTTTCTGATAAAGAGTTCCAGCGTATTAATTCAAACCTTTTTCTATCATAAATTTTATCATATTTCTGATAGATAGCATTTCTTCAGTTTGAATACTCAAGCTTTAATCTCTTTTTTGATATAAAAAAATTATGGAAGAATATGAAAGTGAAGAAAAAGCTTTGCTATACGCATGCAACTTGTTAGGGATTCCTGAAAAAGAAATTAAATCAATTAAGCGTAGGCGAATTCGTTACTTTTTTCCCGTCGACAAAACTTTAGAAGTTTATCAAGTAGATGAAAACTTGAGCTTTGGTATTGGCTTTACACGCCATCATCGAGGAAAAAATCTTTACGGATTATGGTTGATTGAAAAAGAAAAAATCGAAAGGGTTTAATTTAAATTTTTTATAGGTAGTTCAAGCAAACTCTTCTTTGCTGTAATTGAAATAATTCTAAATTAAGGATAAGAACAAACTGCATGGAATAATCAATAAGTTTCTTTCTTTATTCAACTCTAATTTATTCTTTGAGACTAATATTTTATTTTTAATTCCAACATCAGGAAAATCCTTGCTTGAAACTTTTTCTTGCCATCTCACTTCTACACCAAAATTCTCAAAACAAATATCTACTTCTTTTCTATCATGGTAAAATCCAATTTTTAACTTGTCTTTTATTCTTCTTACAAGAGCTTCAGCAATTATACCTTCTACAAGCTTGCTGTAATCATCGATCATCTTTTTCCCAATTATTTTTCTCTGAAAAACATGGAAGAGAAAAGGGTCTGTAAAATAGGCTTTCCTCATCTTTCTAAAAACAACAAGCTTTTTGTTTAAATCAAAAGTATAAAAATTCCTAATAGCAAAAAGGTTTTCTAGTAATTTTAAGTATTCTCTTACAGTAATATGCGAGCCTATCTTAACTTCCTTTGCTGTAGAGCTAAGAGAAAATTTTGTAGAGTAATTTTTTAAAATTCCTAAAAGAATACTAGTTGCTATTTTTTCGCTCTTGTTCAATTTTGCTATATCATGAATTAACCATTTCCAATAAGCATCATAAGTTTCTTCCTTTATTTCTCCTTCCTCCATGAGCTCGAAAAAAGCCTTTGGAAAGCCCTCGCAATTTAAGTACTTGTAAAAAAGTTTTTCTAATTCCTCTTGATAAAAAAACAATTTCTTAG
>CALIKW010000011.1 GCA_938017915.1 uncultured archaeon
TTTCAGGAATTTTGGCTGGTTTCTTTTCCGAATATTTTAAAAAGGATGTTGAGTGTGAGGAAAAAAATTGTATAGCTAAGGGAAATGCTTTCTGCAGTTTTATTATAAAAGAAAGTTGAGTTTTTAAATCTACTAAGAATTTTAATCTTTAGAGTAAAAAAGTAAAAAAGAAGAGACCTGCCAGATTTAGGCAGATGTCTCTTCTTCAGGTTTAGGCTCTTCTTTCTTCTTTTTCTTTGCCATTTTTTCACCTCTTTTTTTTTAAGGGAAGGAATCATTTATTAGCATAAAAGATTGAGGATATAAAATTAACCGATAACTTTAAGTAAGAGTTCTTCCACTTCACCCTTTTTAAACTTTTCGGATAAGCTTAAATTTTAAAAAATACAACTAAAAAGTTTACCAAAGAAGCTTAAATCAGACGAAATTAACCATAATTTTTGAGTAATTTTTCAATTAGCCTCTTTTTCAAAACAATTAGCCTCTCTTTAATTATTTTATCCTTTGTGTAATTAATCCCGTAGTTCAAAATTTTTATCCACTGACTAGGATTTCGTACAAACTTGCTTTTTAAAATACCACCACATCTTGATAAAATTGGTATAGAAACTTCCCCAACTTTTAAATTGTATTCAAGTGCTTTTAAGTTCATTTCAGTTTCTATGAGAAAGTCATTTGATTTAAGTCTCAGCATATTCCAAGTATTTTTCCGTATCGCCCTAAAGCCAGCCAAAGGATCCCCTTTTAAATTAAAACCAAGAAGTTTGAAGAAACTTTTGATGAAGGGTATATAAACAGCGAATATAAACTTATACCTTTTATCTGAGCATTTACTTCTTAAATTCCTAGATGCCAAAACTAAATCGTATTTTCTAAGCTTATTGAGAATTTTTGGAATGTATTGAGGAGGGTCTGTTCCATCACCATCAAGAAATATTAATACATCCCCTCTTGCAACCTTTGCCCCCAACTTCATAGCATACCCCTTTCCCTTCTTCTTGGCTTTTATAACTTTTGCCCCTAATCTTTGAGCAATTAGAGGTGTCATGTCTTTAGAATAATCAACTACTATTACTTCAGCTTTTTTCTGAATTTTTTTAGGAATAGAGCACAAAACCTTTGCTATAGCTTCTTCTTCATTGCATGTTGGAATTATTATCGATACTCTCATACTCCTTATTCAAAATTTAAAAAATTGAAAGATAAACTTGACTGAAGCTTTCTGAATTTTAAATTTTGAGTTATCAATTCGATTTAGCATTCTTCACTTTAGCTAATTTTTTACTATGAGTGTAATATCAAAATGCTTTTTATTGCTGAGTTTATCTTACCTAGTTCTGGAAAAAGCTTATACTCCATAAATACTCGTATTGTTTATGGAGTATTATCCAAGAAAGATAGAGAAAAAATTGGACGAATGGCTTAGAAGGAAAGAAGCTATTTTAATAAAAGGACCTCGACAAAGCGGCAAAAACAACCTTGTTTCTGTAAAGTATGCTATTGGCGTACAGGAGGCAAAGCAGAGATTGATTTCGTGTTGCAAGTGAATGAGAAAATTATTCCTGTAGAAGTTAAGACTGAGACAAAACTGCGTAAGGGTTTTATAAGTTTTCTAAATACTTACAAGCCAGCACGAGCTTTAGTGTTAACAGAGCAAGAATTTAGAACAGAAAAGATAGGACAAACAACAGTTGCATTTATACCTTACTTTTTTATTTAGTACATTTTTGAGCCACATTCTTCCTTTTTTCAAATTGTAAACATCTTTCATATCTTTAATGCCAATCTTCTTGTTAAAGAGTATAGCTATACTAATGCAGGGGCTGGGATTTGAACCCAGGAAGGCACTAAGCCACCAGGTCCTAAGCCTGGCGCCCTTGACCAGACTAGGCGACCCCTGCTTCGAATAATATTTAAAATTTAAATATTAAACTTCTATTTCTTTTATTTTGTTCGGAGATTTTCCAATCCCTCTTTTTAAAGCAAGCTCAAGGTAATAAACCTTTTCTTTTCCCAAAATTTTTGCCCCAACAATATCGCAAGCTAAAGCATCTTCGCTTGCAATAGTCAAATCAAACCTTTTTAAATTTCCGAAAAGATGGGAGCCAAACATTCCTGTTGTTGCATCTATTACAGCAAGCTTTGGCTTAACTTTTAAAACCAAATCGCACAACCTTTCAGACCAGATTTTATAATCTTCTTCTTTATGCATATAAGATTTTAAAGGATAGCCTTTGCCAGGTTTTAAAATTCCCATAATATTTTTTAAGCTTAACGTTACTTCGAATGCATGCTCCTTTAAAACAGGAACAGAAATTAAATAACTTTCTAAAGCAAGTTTAGAAACTTCAGCTTTTTTCCAGAATTTTCCGTTCAATTTTACTTTAATAAATTTATCCTTATTCAAATTCACAATTTCTACATCATACTTAGACAAAACCTCGTAATAACCAGCTTTTTCAAAACACTTTTCAGTTTCAAAAATAGCAGCCCCTTCTCCAACTAAAATTTCAAAATTTTTATCCCCTAGATATTTAATAATTCCCTCAACAACTTCAGGTCTTGTTATAGCTCCAGATTCCTTTTCCATGGCTTCAACTAAGTTTGGTTTGATTAAAATTTTTGACCCTTTTTCTGGTAAGGAGGGAGAAAGCTCTTTCAGCGCAAGAAAAGTTCTCTTAACTATATCATTCCCCTTTGCTAAAACAACCTTGCTCATATTTTGAATTTTTTTAAAATAAAAAATTAAATGTGGAGGAAGTTAGAGAAAGATATAGAAAGCTTCTTCATGACTTGTATTTTTCCATAAATTTTAAGCCAAGTTTTCTTTATTCCTTAGTAGTTCAAAATCATTCTGGAAAAATTTCTTACGGAGGAAATTTTCCTGGGGCTAGGAGAAAGCTTTTTGTTTCGGATGTAGACGGAGTTTTAAACGAGGAAAATTCGCCTTCTCTTTTTGAGTGCTATCTTAAAAATCACTTTAATTTAAAAGTGAGAAAAAATTCTGAAAGTTTGTGTGATATAGCAAGAAAAATAGGTGAAGCAACAAGGAAAGGAGAAAAGGCTGAAATAGAAAATTCTGTTAAGGAGCTTGAAGAGGAAATGAGAAATTGCAACATAACTCTTAAGGAGCATTTGAATTCTTGTATAAGTGGAGCAAAAAATTTTAAGTCTAGAAAAAAATTAATCGAAAGTTTTTACGAAATCAGAAGATTGGGTTACAAAATAATTCTGAACTCTGGTTCGCCAGAAGATTGCTTAAATTCTTTAGTAAAAGTAAAAAGCCTGCCGGTTGATATGGCTTTTGGATCCAGATGGTACTTTAAAAATGGAAAATTTTTTGCTATTGAGCCGAATTTAGCTTGCAAGAAAATGGAAATTATGGAAAGAGCTCTCAAGGGCGAAACGAATTTGTTCAAGAAATCTGTGTTTATAACAGATGATTTTAAAGCTGACAAAGAAGTTTGTTTAGCTGTTGGAATGGCAATAAAATTAGGTGAAAAAGAAGAAATTCCGCACCCTTTTAAAATAGAATGCAATAATATAAAAGATTTGGTTGATGCAGTAAAGAAGTGGGAAATTTTGCATATTCATTACTTTACTCGAAACCCAAAAATTGAACTGAGAATTGTGGAAGAAGTAAAGAAGTTAAAAAATTCGTTTGAGAATCTTGATAAAGAAAACTTTATTAGAGCTTTAAATGAAATCTTAGGCTTTATTCCAGCTTATAATATAAAGAAGAAAATTTTTGAAATCAGAAGTTGTGAAAAAGGGATTAAAGAGAAGATGTATAAAATTTTAATTGAAATGGAAAAGTATGAGCCATTAATGAAAGTTTCTCACGATGAGTTAGAAAAATTCGAAAAAGAGCTTAAAGAAATTGTGAAGTGGTATGGAGAGAAATGTTGAATATTGTGTGAGAAGCGGATTTGATTTTGCAAAAAGGATGCTCCAAGACTTTTTTGATAAAACTTCAATTTCCATTAGCTTGGATGAGGAAGAATTTCAAGAAGGGGCAAGCGTTTTAAAGAAAATTGAAAAAGACTTTTCAGAGAGAAATTTAAGAGCTTACATGAGGGAAGATGATTTGAAAATTCGGTTGAACAAGAAAATTCTGGAAAAGGAGTACGAATCCCTTTCAATTCCTTTAAAAGAATTCTACTATGCTTGGTCTGCTTATATAACAAGCTACTTTTATCCCTATACTTTCTTACTTGAATTTACCAACTACGGCAGAAATCTGAGGGAAAAATTAAGAAACTCTTATTCAAGAGGAAAGATGGAAGAAGATGTTAAGAGGGAGGTTGAAAGTATAAGGAGGTGGTTTTCTGGTATAGGATTTTGGGCAGAAACTAAAGTGGGGGAAAACCTTCCTTTTGCAAACATTTTTTCAGAAAAAATAAGGATTGTTGAAGAAGGTATGTTAGAATTTTTGGATGAATCAGAAGGGTTTAAATTTTGTACGATGCTTGAAAGAAAGGCAAAAGAATCTTTCGTGGAAGAGTATAAGAAAAAATCTGTTGTTGCAGAAGCAATAAAATATGTTGATAAACTAGAAGAAGATTTTTCGTTTGGTCTTGAAAAACTTATGATTAAAATTAAAAAGGGTGAAATGGACATAGAAGAAATTTTTTCTCCTGTAAAAATTTTTATAGTAGAGCCGCAAGTTGAGGAAATTCACAAAAATTACTTAGAACTTACGAAAAATATTATAACGAGAAATTGGAGTATCGTTAAAAGGGATATGGAGGAACTTTGCAACAACTTAGAAAAAATGGGTGAGGATGAACTTTTTGAAAAGGGCTTAAACTTAATTTCTTCTATTGAAAGGGAATTTGGTGAAGTAAGTGGTTTGGAAAGTGGGAAAATGTATATAGAAGATCTTCTTAAAAATCAAGCAACTCAACCAATTTATTCAGGCTTAAGGGAGTGGTTGCTTGATGTTGAAAAATTTTGCAGAAAATTCGGAGAAAGAAGAATTAAAGAATTTTACTCAAGTGGTTAAAATTATTTCAACTTTAACCGTAGGAGTACGTTGAAGATTTTTTCTTTTTCTTTAAATCTAAGCTTATGTCAAGATATGAAAGAAAAGGCAAGCTTGAGAAATTGAAAAGTTTGTTGGGGAAATACATCCCAAAGCCTGGGCTTGCAGGAGGTATTGGTGCAATAATAGGGTCTGGAGCTGGTTTTACAGTAGGCTTTCTTGGTTCATCCGTTCGCTACCTAATTAAGGAAGGGGTTTGGTACTTAGTAAATGGAGGGGGAATGGATGCTATAGCAAAAGCTTATGAGCAAGGAATAAGGAGTGGAGGAGATTTGGCTTTAGTTGGTAGCTTAGGGGGCTTAATACTTTTTGCAAAGTGCAGGGATTATGTGCTTGAATTTTTTGGATTAAAGGAGGTGAGTGAATGAGTGATGAAAATTTAAGGATCGGGAAAGGGCATTTGATAGCAAGCTTGTTGGGAGCAATTGGAGGTGGCTTGTTTGTTTACGGAATTTCCAAATGGCTTCCAGAGCAACAAGAAAAAATTGCAAAGAGACAAGCAGAAATTATCGAAGAAAGAATTGCAAGGAGGATGGGAATGAAATACGAGAAAGATTCAGAAGAATATTCGATTAAAAGTTATTTAGAAACTATAACTTCTAAGCTTGAAGAAGTTGAAAGACTCTTGAGGGAATACAGGGGTGCTTAAGTTTGAGCAATGAAAGCTTGGATCGCTTAGCCTATGCTTTATACAAAGGCTTGAACTCATTTACTCAGGGTTTAGAGGAATATGAAAGTAGAAAAGAAAGTTTGGATAAAAATGTTTTGCTTAAGAAAATAAGCATGAGTTTGAATGAAGCTATGGTAAAGTACAATATTTCCCTTAACAACATTTTAGACTTGTTTTTTCCAGAAGAATACAAGCCAATTTTGAGAATGGCTAAGAAGATGAGAGTAGATCAGCTTATAGATATAGTTTGTGAAATAGCTAAAGAATACGCAAAGGATGAAAATGGAAATTATAAAAGCTTGGAAGAGGTCTTAGTTAAGTTTGCGGGAAAAAATTTTTTAAAGAAAGTTTTTGGAGGTCAAAATGGATGAACTTAAAAATTATTTAAAGCTTTATTCTAAGTGGAAGGATATAAAAAAAGATGCTTATTCAATAGAATTCTTGAAAAAAAGCGGTAAGCTAAAAGAACATTTGAAGGATTTAGAGGAATATGAAAGAGAAGTTATTAACGGAGAAATTTACGAGAAAGAGAAAAAAATCCTTTTGGATTTAATTAGGGATTATAAAAAGAATTTGGCTGATAAAAGTTTCATTGAAAATATAGATGCTCTCGAACTTCTTTTTTTTCTTTCATGTTTTAGTGCAGCTGGTGTATTTTCTCTTGCTTTAGAAAGATATTTTGAAAAGGTGAACAGAAGTGAGCTTATCAAAACAGTTTGAAATTTTAGTAGGAGAGCTTTATAAGAGAAAGGGCTATAAAGTTGAGTTGAATAAGGTTGTGAAGGGAAAAAGCGGTGCAAAGCATGAGTTTGATGGATATTGCACAAAAGGAAAAAGGGTTCTTGCTTTCGAGGCAAAGTATTCTTACTTACCAATTAGCTTAGATGATTTTTCACGCTTCCTTACAGCAGTGGATGATTGTGGAATAAAAGAAGCTCATATGGTAACAAATTCCTATTTTTCTGAAAATATTTTGAGTTTAGCTATAAGATACAACATTAAGCTAATAGATGGTAATAGCTTAAGGAGGGAATTAATAAAGTATAACCTTGACTCGTTTATTGCAAATGATTTTTCAAGTTTTTCATACATTATAAAAATTTTCTTGGATTCTTTGGATAAGTCAAAAACCTTAAGCAGAATTTTGCTTCCATATAATCAAGTACTTCGTCTTAATTTAGATCATAGTAAATTTAAGGAAAAAGCTTAATGTTTAAGTTTACACTTTTGATTTTTCACCTCATGAAATAAAAAGCCCAATCTTAAAAGTTATTTTTTACCTAAATCAAGTAGCAGGTTATCTTATAACTAATTTCATTTCTTTACTAAAATTTTAAGCTAATTCAGCTTTTACACGAATAGAACTCAATAAATACTAAATTCATATAAAAGCTTATTCAAACCAAAGACTGAGTTAAAAAGGCATTCTTCAAATTTGTATTCACCCAAACACATCTTTTTTACTTTCCCTATACTTCTCACTTATTTTTCTTAGCTCGTCATCAAGCACATCCAACTTCTTTTTTATTCTATCCAAAACTTCTACTCCTTTGTAAATTAATTCCATGAATGAAGCACTTTCCTGATAAGACCAATCAGGCTCTGTTTCTTTGTATGGCTCAAGTTCTGTAAGAGTATGGCCTTTCCCATTCTTCACAAGTCTAACATCTTCTTTTTTAACATGTTCCCAAAATCGTTTAATGTTATCTTCAGAACCCTCAACTATAACTTCAACCTCATTTTTCTCAAACAAGCTTCTTGTAGCAACCTTTAACTCATAGATATATCCAAGTCTCACAAGAAAAGGCCTTAAACCATTTATAACCCTTCCATTGCCTTTTATGTAAAATTTCTTGATGAGCATCCTCTTTTCTTAATTTTTCAGTAAATAATAGTGTTCGTAGCGATATAAATTTATTTAAATCATTCCACACAACAATTCCATTTCTTCTTTTTCGAAATTTATAACCACTTTAGTTGGAGAAAATCGATTTATTGAAAAATTTTTTCAAATTTAAGCATGAAGCTCAAAGTTTCTGATACAGAATACTATGACATAAGGAAGGGGAAAAGCAAGGATGGGACTTATTTCATTTTATCGCCTTACTCTTGCATGAAGCCACTTTCAGTTTACTTTTCTTCTGAAGGAGTAGTTTCCATATATTTCATGGACAAGTTGCTTTATAACGGAATAGGCGACTTGGCAAAAATAAAGGAAGAATTAAAAAATTGTAAAAGGCTTAATTCTCTTGAAATATCTACTTTACTTTCTCTTTTAGAAAGGGAAAGAAAATATTTAATAGGTGAAGTTTCTCCCGTGGACAAGCTAATTTTTTCCCTAGCTTATGAAAATTTGGAAGATTTTAAAAAAAGAATGGAAAAAATTTCGAGAGAAGCAGATTTTGAAAAATTACTCGCATTACTTGAAAAAATAATTGAGGAGCTTCCACAACCATTAAGAATACCTATGTATGCGAAACTCAAACCCTACAAGGAAAGAGAAAAGGAAGGAGAATGGGCAATTTTAACAAAAAAGAGAAAAAGAAAGAAAAAGGAGATTATTTATGCTTGAAATCTGGAAGGAAAATTTTAAAATTTTATCGAATATTTACGAAGTAGAGTTGAATAAAATAAAGGATGAGCTTATAAATTCTTTGTACAATCTCAGCAAAAACCTTCATCCAAGGCTCCTTTTTACCAAAGGCTCTTCCGGAACTTTAAATGATATAAATTGGTTGATTAAACATAAGGAAGATTTTAAGAGGCCAGAAAGATATTTTAAGTTTAGATATAGACTTCAATCACTTTCTGAAAAATTTGCAGAAATTTTATTCGGGGAATATTTAAGTGGAGCATTTGAAGATGAATTAATTTATTTGATTTCATCATCTTCCTTCAAAAAAATGGGAATAAATAGCGTTGTAAAAAATAAAGAATTAGAGCTTGATTTTCAAGGAAAGGTTAATTATAAATTCGTTCCTTGGACAAGTGGAGTAGAAAAGGAAGTGGGGAAAGTTTTGGACGAATATTATGTTGGTGATAAGCTAAAGGTTGAAATAGGATTAAAGCCCTCTATATTCAGATCTGTTTCCTCAATAACGATTCCGGTTCATGAAGTAATTCATCACATTTCAAGCTTGTATAACCCGAGCGCATATGAATTTGCTTTGTATAAAGCGTTCAAAGAATCTTTTGATGAACCAATCTTTAAATTATCTTTAGACAATGGTGTGCTTTTTGGTTTTGTAAATGAAAATTTAAAAAGAAAATTGAATGAAAAAGGAATTGATTTAAGCGGTAAGGATATTATAAATCCATTTATTTTCTGGGAAATTGTAAAGAAGCATGGAAATCAAATTTCTTCTATTTCAGGAATTCCTCTTCAAAAACTTGAGAATTCAAGTTTAGCCTATCTCT
>CALIKW010000012.1 GCA_938017915.1 uncultured archaeon
TTAATTAAGTCTATAATTAAGTTAGACTCAAAAGAATTTTTCGAAAA
Source organism: uncultured archaeon (assembly GCA_938017915.1). Lineage (GTDB taxonomy): Archaea > Aenigmatarchaeota > Aenigmatarchaeia > CG10238-14 > SCSR01 > CALIKW01. Next base: position 48 of record CALIKW010000012.1, read on the forward strand.
AATAAACGAGAAAAAAGCAAGTGTTTGTGGGTTTGGACCCATAAGTATTGCGATTGAATTTGCAAAAAACCTTGGAGCAAAAAAAGGTAAATTGCTCAAGTATGCAACTTCTGGTGACGTTACAGAAGAATACGATTCTGTAGTTGGTTATGCTTCAATCATATTCGAATAATGGCTTGTAAGGCTTTCTTGTCGCATTTCTTAGTTCATTTATGCTTAACACATAAATTTCAGAAGTTTTGTTTATAGTTTCTAAAACTTTATTTTTTTCTGTCTTAGCAAAAATGTTTCTAAGTATTGAAATGTGTTTTGGTGCTGATTCGCTTATACTTTCCAAAACTTTCTGAGCTCTTTTAGTTATTTCTTTTTTAACTTCCTTCATCTCATTTTCATAATCCTCAAGTATATTTTCCAGCTCTTCCTCTTTTCCCTTTTCCACTAACCATTTTGCCTCTTTTAACCTTTCCTCAGCAAATTCAAGATGTTTTTCTATTCTTTTATCTTCGTTTACAGTTAAACTTAGAATTAAATTTTCTCTTGCTCTCTTTATGCTGTATAAAATTGAACCAGGATAAGCATTTACACTTAAAATAAAGTAAGACGAAACTAGAAGAAAAGAAATTGCCAAAATAGCTATCCACCTATAAGATTCTGGATGTAAAATTTTTTTCCCTTCCTTTGTTAACTTATAATAAACCCATTTTCTTCCAGGCCTTTCCACTCTTTCAACAAGATTAGAATTTCTTAATAATTCTAAATGTTCAGAAATTGTTGTCACATGTTTTTTGAGTTTTTTAGAAAGTTCTGATGCTGTCATGGGTCTTTCTTCCAGAGCTTTAAGTATGTCTACTCTCGTATCAGCGATTATTGTTTTAAGCATGCTTCTTGATATTTTAAATTCTTCCTCCATGTACTTTACATTAGTATAATTCAATTTAAGTTTTAAAAAGATTTAGGGTAAATACCCAAAAATATGAAAAAAATGAACGAATAATTCATTTTTACAAAAAAATAAAAACAAGCGAAAATATTTATTAAGATATTCCTAATCATAATTGATGAAAGAAATAATTTTAAAGCATGCGCTAATGAATGCTATTCGATACGGAGGAAAAGCAGATTTTCAAGCTGTGCTAGGGAAAATTTTAGCAGAAAAACCTGAAATAAAAGAAAGTATTAAAAATATTATTGAGGAAGTGAAAAAAGTTATTGAGGAAGTAAATTCCCTTAGTTTGGAAGAACAAAAGAAGAGGGCTGAGCTCCTTGGCATAGAAATTAAAAAAGAGAAAATTAAGGAAGAGAAAGAGCTACCTCCCTTACCTGAAGCTGAAGAAGGAAAGGTTGTTATGCGTCTTGCTCCTTTTCCTTCAGGTCCTTTACACATAGGAAATGCTAGGATGGTTATTTTAAACGACGAATATGTTAAAAAGTATAAAGGGAAGCTCTTTCTTGTAATAGATGATACAATAGGTTCGGAGGAAAAATTCGTAATTCCTGAAGCTTATGATTTAATAATAGAAGGGTTAAAGTGGCTTGGAGTAAAGTATGATGGAATTTTTTACAAATCAGATAGGCTAGAAATTTTCTACGAATTTGCTAAGAAGTTAATTAAAGCTGAATTGGCTTATGTTTGTGAATGTGATACAGAAACTTTAAGAAGGAATAGGAGAGAAGGAATAGAATGCGTGCATAGAAAACAAAGTATAGAAGAGAATTTAGAGAAATGGGATGGTATGATTTCTGGAAAATATAGGGAAGGTGAAGCTGTGTTAAGGTTAAAAACTGATATGAAGCACCTTAATCCTGCTTTTAGGGATAGAGTTTTGGCAAGAATAGTTGAAAGAGAGCATCCTAGAGTTGGAAAAAAGTATAAGGTTTGGCCGATGCTCGAATTTTCATGGGCAGTTGATGATTTACTGCTTGGAATTACTCACATATTGAGAGGAAAGGATTTGGTAATGGAAGATATGGTTGAAGAATTCATTTGGAATAAGCTAAAAGTTGAAAAAAAGCCAAAGTTTATTCATTATGGGTTATTAAGCATAAAGGAAGCTAAGTTAAGTAAAACTTATGCGAGGAAAGCCATAGAGAGAGGTGAATATTCTGGGTGGGATGACCCAAGAACATGGAGTTTGCAATCTTTAAGAAGAAGGGGTATACAACCAGAAGCTTTAAGAAAGTTTATTTTAAGCATGGGTTTAAGTTTAGCAGACGTTAGCGTTCCTGCTGAAATACTGTACGCAGAAAATAGAAAAATAATCGATCCTATAGCAAACAGGTATTTTGCTGTTTTAGAACCTGTAAAAATATCGATAGAAAATAAGGAAGTTAAGGAAGTGGAAGCTCCTTTACATCCGGATTTTAAGGAAAGAGGATTTAGGAAAATACCAGTTAACTTGAAAAAAATTTGGATAGAAAAAGAAGATTTTAAAAAATTGGAAGGAAGGGAAGTTGGGTTAATAAATTTGTTTACAGTTAAGCTTGGAAAAAAATCTGAATTTGTAAGTGAAGAGATAAGGTTTGAAGATCCAAAGATTCAATGGGTTTCTGATCCAAAAGTAAAAATAAAGATAATAATGCCTGATGGTATTGTAAAAAAAGGCATAGCTGAACCTGCTTTAGGGAATTTAAATGAAAATTCTCTTGTTCAACTTATTAGAATAGGTTTTGCCAGAGTTGATAAATTAGGGAAAGAAATAATTCTTTATT
>CALIKW010000013.1 GCA_938017915.1 uncultured archaeon
TCCTATAAAGATTGCTTTTACAGTTGTCTTTTTAATACCTCTATTTACATTTATATTTCTGGTTTCTTTTGATTTGGTAAGTGCAATAATAATTGGAGTGGTAATAAGTTATTTTTTAGCTTGTTGGTTTAATACCTTCTATCAAAAGTGTGAAAATAAATGGGTAAAAGTTGTTCTTATAGTGGTTGCGACTATTGTTTCACTTGGGACAGCATTTTTCATATTTCTACGGTTTAGACTTATAACTATAAATATTCGATATATTTCCGATCCGGTTCATAGGCCAACTGAATGTGAAATAGCATGTGAGGAAATTTATAAAAATGTAACAAATATCACAGAAGCTATAAGGCAGAAATATTATGAATGTATGAGGAAATGCTTTGAACAGGTAACTTAACATTTAGAATTAAGTTGTTCTTGTTTCTATTTCTGCTGTTAAAAATAGGAAAGAAAAAAAGTTAAAAATAAGGGAAGAAAAAGTTTAATTATGAAGTTAGAAGAAGCAAAAGAATGGATTTCTGAAATTTTAAGAGATTTTGGTGTAGGTTTAATTGCGGGTAGTATTACAGATAAGAAGAAAAAAAGTTGAACGGAAAATAAGAATAATATTATTAATCGACACTATACTCTTACTTGGAATAGGAGTAGTTTTATTCTTTACAAATGTGAACATATTTCCTTTTTTTGCTCTTTTTATGGGCATATGGCTATATGTAGTGTTTAAACTAATGATAAAGAAAAAATCTTAACTAACTCATTTTCCATTAGTAAATAAACTTTCTATATCTTTTTCCTTAATTGCTTAAAATCTTTTTTAATACCGGATATTTTTCAGCTATTCTTTTCAACATTTCAAACATAAACTCATCCAACTTTTTTCTTTTTTCATCAAGCTCTATAATACTTTTTAAATCCAAAGGCATTGTACATTTGATACAAAATTGAGCTAAGATACTATTAACTTGACCACAGTTAGGACAAACTTTAGTTTCTACTTGCTTAATTTCCTTTATTTCTTCTTGTTTTATTCCATGAATTTTTAATATAGCTTCATCCAAATCTCTACTATTTAAATGCTCATAAACTGCTAACATATCAGTATCTTTAACCCAACCAAATTTTTTCTTTAATAATTGTTCAGGTAAATGTTTCGAAAAATAAGTTACACTTGCATGTCTAAAAGCATGAGGATTTACTGGTTTATCTATTCCAGCTTTTTTCTTTAATTGTGACAATAACTTTCTAACATTTCCATAACTCATAAGTTTAAACCTATTCTTATCTCCTAAAGAGATCCAAATAAAGAAATCATTTTGATTTTTAAGAGGATGAACCTCTAACCAATCTTTAAACTCTTTTTGATATTTTACTATCCTTATTTCTCTTGTTCCTGTTTTGCCGTGAACAATAAATTTTATTCCATAAGCATCAAAAGTTACATCTGATCTTTTCAAAGGCAAAAATTCACCTATTCTACAACCACTTTCAAATAAAATAAGGACAAGTGCTTTATCTCGAGGATTGTCTGTAACATTGGCTAGTTTTTCAACTTCCTCGATAGTTAAGATCTTTCCTTGTAGTTTTTCATAGTTCTTCTCTTTTTTAATCTTAATCCATTTAACTTCAGGAGGATAATCTTCACTATTTCTTAACCACTTATAAAATCTCCTTAAAACAACTTTGTGCTCATGTTTAGTCCAATCTGACCATTTTTTATTTGTTTCTATCTTACTAACAACATCAACTATATCATCTTTATTAGCATCTTCAAATGTTTTGTTTAAAAGTTTGGCTATATTGATTAAACAATAGATGTATTTAGCCATTCGACCTTTTGAAATCCCTTCAGCCAACAGGTATTTAATAAATTTTAAGATGATTTCTTTATTTTCATCTCTAACTTTGTTCAGTTTATCCAGATAGTACTCTAACCTTTTCTCATAGTTATGAATATCAACTTTCACTTTAATGCACCACCTTTCTCTATAATCTATTTTGTTTTCAAGATGGGACCCATCTGGTGGTGCATAGAACTAGTACTTAATGCAGGGGGTGGGATTTGAACCCACGAAGGCACTAAGCCAGCAGGTTTCTTCATCGATCAGAGCTTAAGTTTAACTTAAGCCTGCCGCCATTGACCAGACTAGGCGACCCCTGCTTAATTTTGTATTAAGAATAGAATTATTTAATTTTTTTCAACTGTCTTGTAAATTCGTTAAGTCTATTTTTGAGTTGTTCTATTGCTTCAACTACAACTTCCTCAGCTTTAAGTCCGCAAACACTTTCAACATTAAAAACAAAAATATTTTCATCTTCAACCTTAACTTCATCCCCTTTACTAATTTCCTTATACTTTTGGCAAAGAGGACAATCTTCTATTCCTGTAATTATTATTTTATCATCAATCTTAAACACATGATTCCTTTTGCAAAGATTTAAATATTTTTCATAATTTTTATCTTTTGGAATTATGCTTGCTATTTTGCAATTTTTATATCCAACTACAGAAGCTTGCCATTTAGCATGGTCTTTCCCAAATCCTAGTTGAGCTATTGCTTCAAATTCCAATTCTTCATTTTCAAAAAGTTCAACTATCGGAATATTTTCAAAAACAGGTCTAACATCCTTTGCTCTTGTTTTCAAATCTCCAGAATAAACTACGCAAGGCCCTTTTTTGCTTAGAAAAAGCTTAACTTGACATCTGCTACATCCTTTTCCTTTGCAACTACATTCCTCAATCAAATTATAAGCTTTTTTATCAAACGTTAATGGAATTTGTCCAAGTCTGTTTGCTAAAATTTCATCCTGCAATGCAGAATCGTTTTTAATAAAGTCAACCCACTCTATTGCTAAAGTAGGAACTTCAACCATCATAGCTCTTCTTAACATGTTTGCAAAACCTGGAGTAATTCCCTTTATCATGAAAGTAATTTC
>CALIKW010000014.1 GCA_938017915.1 uncultured archaeon
TTCTATAAGTTTAAGATAAAAACATTTAAGTTTGATTAAAAAATTAAGATAAGATGAGAAGCGAATTAATTTTAACCGGAAGTTTACTCATTTTCCTAGGTTTTATTTTAATATTTTTTGGGATTGTTTTAAATAGAAAAGTTAGGGCTGAAGGTGGATTTATTCTTTGGATAGGTCCATTCCCAATTTTTGGTGGTACAAGCAAACCCATAATTTACCTTTTACTCATCCTTTCTGGAATATTTATATTCTCAATTTTACTACTTAATTTATTGATAAGATGATATGGATAATAGCTATAATAGCACTGCTTGTGGTAATAGGAATTGTAGTATATTATGTAAACAAGATAATAGTCCTTTCAAACAGAATAGACAATGCTTGGAGCCAGATAGATGTTCAACTTAAAAAAAGGTCTGACTTAGTTCCGAATTTGGTTGAGACAGTAAAGGGTTATATGAAGCATGAAAAGGATGTAATAAGGATGGTTACTGAAGCTAGAGAAAAAATGATGGGAGCAAAGAACTTAAAGGAAAAGGCTGCTGCTGAAAAGGAATTAACTCAAGCTCTAAAAACAATTTTTGCTTTAGCAGAAAATTATCCCCAGCTTAAAGCAAGCGAGAATTTTAAGCTTTTACAAGAGCAGCTTGAGGGAATAGAGAATAAAATAGCTTATGCCAGACAGTTTTACAATGACTCTGTTTTAAGATTTAACAACACAATTTCCACAATTCCAGGCATTTGGTTTGCAAGAATTATAGGAAAAAATAAGCCAAGAGAATATTTTGAAATAGGGGAAGAAGAAAGGAAGCCGGTAAAAGTGGAATTTTAATGGAAAGAATAAGCTTTTACGATCAAATAGCAAAGAATAAAAGGAACTCTCTTTTTTTAGCTTTACTTGTTTTTTCTTTTCTTATTTTATTAATTTATGTAATAGCTGAAATTCTTGCTCCACAATTTCTCTTGGTTTTTCTTATATTTGGCTTGTTTTTTGTTTCTTTATATACCTATGGAACCTATAAATATGGGGATAAGATAGTCCTTGCTGCAACGAACGCTAAACTAATAAATGAAAACGATTCAAGCTATGTGCATTTAGTTAATACAGTTGAAGGACTAAGCATTGCTGCTGGAATACCTAAGCCAAAAATTTATATTATAGAAAGCGAGGAGATAAATGCTTTTGCAACAGGAAAAGACCCAGAAAATTCTTCTATAGCAGTAACAACAGGCTTGCTTAAGAATTTAAAGAGAGATGAGATAGAAGGAGTGATAGGACATGAAATATCTCATATAAAAAATTATGATATAAGGTTTATGACTTTGGTTGCAGCAATGGTTGGTTTAGTAGCAATTTTGGGTCATCTCTTTTTGAGAGGCTTCTTTTATGGCTCAAGAAAGGAAGAAAGGAAAAGAGGAGGCTTGCTTTTACTGCTTGGTTTAATACTAGCTTTAATTTCTCCCATTATCGTAAGGTTAATTCAGTTTGCAATTTCCAGAAGAAGAGAATTTTTAGCAGATGCAAGCTCGGTTGAACTAACAAGATATCCTGAAGGATTGGCTTCTGCATTAGAAAAAATAATGAAAATAAATAAAGGAAAGATGAATGTTAGCGAAGCAATTAGTCATTTATTTTTTGTTGACCCAAATAAAAGTCCTTTAGATAAATTGTACGCAACCCATCCGCCAATAGAGGAACGAATAAGAATTTTGAGGAGTATGTAAATTTATAAATTAAAAAAAAAACAAAAATTTTTTGGGAAAATGCTTCTGTTCGGAAAAAGAAAGATTGATGTAATTTTGGAAAAATACAATTTTTCTCCAGGTGAAATGATAAGGGGAAAAGTAGTTCTCAAACTCAAAGAACCCATTAAAGCAAGAGCTCTTAAAGTTGGTTTGGTAGGAGAAAAAGAGAGTTATTCTAGTAAGGGTTCTAGTAAATCTCAAGTCTTTAAATTTGAGATGCCTTTGGATGGAGAAAAGGAATACTTAGAAGGGGAGTACAATTTCGAATTAAAAATTCCCTCAAACCTTTTAACCGCACCCCAACTTCCTGGTATCGTTGGTGATATAGTAAAGGGATTACGAGTTCTTTCTGGAGTAGGAGAAAGGATTTCTTGGTATGTTGTGGCAAAGCTAGACATACCTTCTGGCTTGGATATTTCTAAAAAAGTCCAAGTAATCATAGGCTAGTTTTGAAAAATCTTTAAGATCGTAAAATTTTTCCAATTTCTCTATTCTTTTTTATTTCTTCTTTCTGCCCCATAAGATCTGGTAGGAAAGAATGAAGAACTTTGTGTATAGCTACACCTTATGAACCTTTTTTATTTTTTTAAAATTCCAGAAGAGAACTTCACTTAAGGGCTATTAGTTTTTTAAACTTTTTAAATTTAGGAAATTTTGTTTTAAAAAGCAAAATCGATAAAAATAAGGTTGAGTAATCAAAATTATGAGAGAAAAAGAATTAGTTCTTTTAATTTCAAAAGATAGCTCTTACTTAGTAGAAGTTTCTTCCAAAAAAATTAACACGAAGGACGGAATTTTGGATTTAAACTTACTCAAACAAAAAAATTTTGGAGATAGGATTAAAACGCATTTAGGAAAGGAATTTACTATTACAAAGCCGAATATAATAGATATTCTTGAAAAAAGAGTAAAAAGGTTACCCCAAATAATCATGCCTAAGGATGCTGCCTTAATTCTTGCATACACTGGAATAGAAAAAGGAAGCTTAGTTGTTGATGCAGGCACTGGCTCTGGATTTTTAGCTATTTTTATTGCAAATTATATTAAACCAGGAAAGGTCATAACTTACGAAAATAACAAAAAATTTGCAAAAGTTGCAAGGGAAAATATTAAAA
>CALIKW010000015.1 GCA_938017915.1 uncultured archaeon
AATGTAAAAATTTTTGTTCCTTTTGAGCAAGTAAATGAATTTAAAAATGCTGGGATTCCTATTGATGAAGGAATTTCTATTGCTCCTTATGAATTTTTACCAGAAGAATGGAGCTTGGCTTTTAACTTAAAAAGAACAGAACCAATTTCAATAGCACTTGAAAAAAATATAAACGAAATTTTTGAAGAAAATGAAAAGTTTACTATAGATGACCTTATAATTAAAATAAAAAGTGATGAAGAAACGAGTAGGGAAGTAAAAAATGCTCTTGAAAGCATGCTATCTGTAGCAAAAAAGTGGGGTGTTTTTGGTACAGAAGGAATAAACATAGATAAAATTGTAATTCCTGGGACAATTTCTATTTTAGATGTTTCACATTTAAGGGCTACAGAAGCTTGGAGTGTTAGGAATCTTATAGTAGCAATCTTAGCTAAAAAAATATATCAAGCAAGGGTTATTGCTAGAAAAGAAGAAGAACTGGCAAAATTAGAAGGAAGGGAAATAGAGAAAAAGTTTCCGATGGTTTGGCTAATAATAGATGAAGCTCACAATTTCTGTGGAACAGAAGAAAGTGCATCGCTTTCTCCGCTACTCACAATAGCAAAACAAGGAAGAGAACCAGGAATAAGCCTGGTTGTAATAACTCAAATGCCAGCAAAAATACATCAAGACATTCTTTCTCAGTGCGATTTAATTTTAAGCCATAGATTAACTTCGAAAGCAGACTTGCAAGCTCTTCATGCAATCTACCAAACTTACATGGCTGAAGAAATAGAAAAAATTATTAATAAGCTTCCCAGATGGCCAGGTGCTGCTATAATTTTCGACGATATTTTAGAAAAAATTTTCACGATAAACATTAGGCCAAGACTTTCTTGGCATGCAGGAGCAACTGCTGGTGTTGTAAGTTAATTCTTAAGCTTATTGAAAAAATAAAAAGCTATTTTAATAAAAAGCAAATTTCAATTAATGGAAGTTGATTTAATAAAACACTTGCTCATAATATTCGGCATAATAGCTCCTGTTATAATCGCAATATACATGCTAATTTTTCTGTTGGGAAAAAGATGTCCCCTTTGTGGAACTAAGATGAAATTCCTTTACAAAGGGAATAAGGTAGCAGGATATTTTTGTCCAAAGTGCAAGCATTATGAAGTAAAGGTTATGGATTAATTTATTACTTTTGTGACAGTTCCTATTCCTTTAGTTTTTCCTTCTCTAAAAATGAATTTATCACCTTCCTGAATAAAGCAAGGATAATACTTGAATGTAAACCTTACTCTTCCACTTTCCCCAGATTTAAAGTATTTTTTATCAATACATTCAAGTTTAGCAGTTTGAGAGGCTGTAAAGAAATGAAGAACTGGCTCATAACCAGATGCTATTCTAGTTGGGTGAGTTAAAACAAGAATCTCTGCCTCAAAACTTCTAACTGCTTTTGGGGAAAATGAAGGATCGCATAAAATCATTCCTCTTTTCACATCTTCGTGCTTAATTCCTTTTAAACAAATTCCAACTATCAGACCAGCATCTGCCTCTTCTAAAGGATAATAGTGAGTCTGAATACTCACAGCCTTAACTTTTTTAAAATCCCCACTCGTAAACGGACCTATTAGTAAAGTAGAACCTGTTTTTATTTTTCCCTGCTTTACAGTCCCTGAAACTACTGTACCCACACCTTTAATTTTATATATTTTATCGATAAACATGAGAAACGGTTTTTCTATTTCCAAATTTCTCTTTGGCAATAAACTCAAAAATTTTATCAAATTTCCCATCCCTTCAAAAGTCCTCGAAGATACTTCAAATATAGGAACTATTGCTTCAATTTTATCTGCTATTATATTCAAATCTTTCTCTTCCTTTACCCGAAAAGGTATTCTACCAATTAGCTTTATTAAATTTTCAATTTCTTCCCTAACTTCTTCTCTTCTTTTATCTCCAACTTTATCTATTTTTGTTATGCAAAAAATTAATGGTAATTTTAAAGCCAGAAGAATCCCTAAATGCTCTTTTGTTATATGCGTAATTCCATCATCTGCTGCAATTACTAATAAACCATAATCCAAATTTTGCCCAACTAAACCGCGAATTGTTGTTTTTATCCAAGGTTCATGCCCTACAGTATCTACAAAACTTATGACTTTATCAGAATTCTCAAAAACTCTTGCCCTTTCTTTTTTATCCAAAGGGTTTTTTAAGTAAACAGGAAAAGAATTTTTAAAACCAAATAATGTGAAATGCAAATCAGCTGATAAGCCTCTCTCAATTTCATGAGGCAAAACATTTAGCTGAAGCCACTTACTTCCATTTTTATCTGGCTCTCCTGTGATTATAGTTGCTATGAGAGTTGATTTACCATGGGCTACATGACCTGCAACCCCTATTATCAAACTTTCCTTTTTTTCAACTTTAAAAATTTGTTTAATTATTATCCTTCCTATAATTTTTCCATTCTCGAAAAACTTTTCAACCTTTTCTATCCTTGCGTTATTTTCTCTAGCTATTATTCCTAAAATGTTTAGAGTTTCTTCAAACTCCAACTCACTCAAACCTTTAGCTTCTCCGTTTTCCCTCACTCCTATTATATAAACTGCAACACCATTTCCTTTTTCAAGCCTAAACTTCATTTGAGTAGCCAATTGTTGCTTTCTTTCTTCCTTTAAATGAATATCATAAATAAGTCTTTCTTTAAACTCTATGTTTTTTCCCTCTTTTCTCGGCAGTTTAACTTTCATAATTAATGCCTTAATTAAAACAAACTTAAATATTTTTATTTAGCCATTAAAATTTAAAGGGCGAAAAGATGGAAATAGAAGTTTGGGCAGAAAAATACAGGCCAAAAAAATTGAGTGAAGTGATTAATCAGAAACATGTGGTTGAAAGAATAAAAGCTTTTGTAAAAGAGAAAAATATTCCGAACATGCTTTTTGCTGGTCCGGCCGGAACAGGAAAGACAAGTATTTCATTAGCTTTAGCTTATGAGTTGTATGGTAATGCTTGGAGACAAAATGTTTTAGAAACAAATGCTAGCGATGCTAGAGGTATAGATGTCATAAGAGGGCAGATAAAGGATTTTGCAAGAATTAAACCTATAGGAGAAGTTCCCTTCAAATTAATAATTCTTGATGAGGCAGATAACTTGACTGTGGATGCGCAGCAAGCATTGAGAAGAACTATGGAAACTTTCACTTCAGTTTCGCGTTTCATCTTAATTGGAAATTTTTCTTCGCGTATTATTGAACCTATCCAAAGCAGATGCGCTGTGTTTAGGTTTAAGGCTTTGACTGAGCCTGATGTAAGAAAGTTCATTCAAAGAATTGTTGAAGGAGAAAAGTTGAAAATAA
>CALIKW010000016.1 GCA_938017915.1 uncultured archaeon
AAAAAATTAGAAAAATGATAGAAAAAATATATGATGAAAAAGGGTGGGAATACCAACAAGTTTTTGATGATTTGCTAAAGAATTTTGGGTTTGAACCTGAGTCAAAAGTATACAATAAAATAAAAGCAGCAGCTGTAGTGGCTTACAGAGAAGAAAAAAGGAAATATTTAAGAGTATATCCGGATGTTAATTTAGCTTTGGAAAAACTGAACAAAATGAATTATAAGTTGGGGTTAATTTCCGATGCTCCTTCATTTGAAGGATGGTTAAGATTGTATGAACTTAATTTGGTTAATTATTTTGAAGAAGACCACATATACATAAAAGAAAAAATTAAAGTTTCGACAAAAATTTTTGAAGATATAATGAAAGAACATGGCTATGCTCCTTGTGAGTTGATGATGGTTGGCGACAACCCAGAAAGGGATATTAAACCTGCTAATAAGCTTGGTATTGTAACAGTATTAATTAAATACGGACAAGTTTATCCTGTAGATGAGCAAGACCCTTTACAAAAGCCTGATTTTTATCTTTTTAATCTTTGGGAATTGATTGAATTGTTGAGAAAAGCAAAAAATTAAAAAGTTTAAATGCTTAACGTTTAAAATAAAAAGTGAATAGAAGTACTGAAAAGTGCAAAAAAATGGTTTGGAAGGTGAAGTAAGAATGACAATTTTCAAGCAAGGAAAATGGATGAGTGGAGAAGAATTTATAAAGAAGCTTTTTAACGGAGAGACCGATTTTTCAAGAATAGAACTAGAAAAAAATTTTGATTTGTCTGGTCATCCATCTTATTCAAAACTGTTAGAAGTTTTAAGAACTGCTTCACCAATAAATATAAGTTATTCGAAACTTGAAGGTATAGAGGCACGAAACATTTATTTACCTCATGTTATAGGTGAAGAAGCATACCTTGCTTGGGCAAATCTTGTGGAAGCGAATCTTAAAGGAGCTAAGCTTAGAGGAGCTGACCTTAGAGGAGCTGACCTTAGAGGAGCTAGCCTTCCTTGGGCAAATCTTGAAGAAGCTAATCTTAGAGGAGCTTACCTTGGGGAAGCTACGCTTTATGGAGCAAATCTTAAAAAAGCGAATCTTGAAGAAGCAGATCTTGAAGGAGCTGTGCTTGTTGAAGCGAATCTTGAAAAAGCGAATCTTGAAAAAGCTGCGCTTGTTGGAGCAAATCTTGAAAAAGCGAATCTTGAAAAAGTAGATCTCCGAGAAGCTCTGCTTGAAGGAGCTGAGCTTAGAGGAGCTAAGCTTGTTGGAGCAAATCTTAAAAAAGCGAATCTTGAAGAAGCAGATCTTGAAGGAGCTGAGCTTAAAGGAGCTAACTTTACTGGGGCATATCTTGGAAGAGCGAATCTTAGAAATGTTAAGAATCTAGAAAGTGCTATAAGTGGTATAATAGACTCAATTTTCTATAAAACAAAAGTAACATCAAAAGAGAAGAAAATTATCAAAGAATCAGTAGAAAACCAATTAGAGCGCCAATTAATTGTAAAAGAATAAACTAGTTTATATTTTTTAGTCTCATCTATTCGTGTTTTGGGTTTCAGTTGTAGTATCAAAAAAAGTTGAAGAAAAAATTAAATATTTCTAACTAATTTTAAAATTTTTTCGTGAAGAATTGAATTGGAAGCTATAAAATCACATTCCTTCAAATTCCATTCTCTTCCTTTAAAATCACTAACTCTTCCTCCTGCTTCTTCAACAAGCAAAACTCCAGCAGCAACATCCCAAGGAGGAACTTTAAAGGTTAAGTAAGCTTCTGCTCTTCCTGAAGCAACCCAAGCACACTCTAAACTTCCTGAACCAAGCTTTCTTATATCTACTGCTTTTGATATTATTCTAGAATAAAGCTTTGCTTTTCTTTTTTTATTTTTCTCCACACCCTCACAAGTTACAAAATAACTTTTTTCTATTCTATCTACTCTAGAAACTCTAATTCTTTTTCCGTTTAAGAAAGCTCCCTTCCCCTTTTCTGCAAAAAAAGTTTCATTAGAAACTGGAAAATAAATTGCTCCGTACTTAAGCTTGTTATTTTCTAAGAAAGCTATGGAAACAGAAAACAAAGGATTACCGTTGACAAAATTTCCTGTTCCGTCCAAAGGATCTACAACCCATAGATATTCGCTATTTCTTTCAACATAACCTGTTTCTTCGGATAAAATACTATGTTCAGGATACTTTGCTAAAATAAGTTTCTTTATCAAATTCTCAGAAGCTTTGTCATATATTGTTTTTATTTCTTTGCTATGTCCTCTTTTTGAGTACTCTTTAATTTTCTTAAAATCTTTTAAGAGTAATAGCCCGGCTTTTCTTGCAAAATTTATAGAATCAACAAGTATTTTATTCATAATTAATTTAAATAGTTTAAAAATATTAAAGAGGGCCGGTAGTCTAATGGTAGGACACCGCCTTCGCAAGGCGGAGGCTCCGGGTTCAAATCCCGGCCGGTCCACAATTTTTTAAGAAATTTGATTATAAACATATGCCCCTTAGAAGTTTAGCAATTAATTGCCTGGAATAAAGCAGATAAAAAACTAGAACTTCATTAAACTCTCAACCAACTTTTTAGTTGCCTCTTTTTCTTCCTCACTCTCAGGCTTAATCAATTCTTCAACAACTTTTTCTATAGTTCTTTTCTTCTCAGCTTCCCCTATTTCAACTATTGCTTTAAATGGCTCTTCCAGCTTTTTAATATTCTTAGAAATTTCGTCGAATTTCTTCTTAATTTCAATTAAAGCACACCAAAGCTGAGCTATTTTAACATCATCTGCATTCATGTAAGCGCACTTATGCTTTTTTGCATCTTCGAATAACTCAGAAATTATTTTTTGGGCTTCTGGAGATAAAAAGTCCTTCCAGTCCTTTTCTTTATCGAAAAACATATAATCCTATTTAAAACTAAAATTTAAATACTTAACGGTAGTGACACTTAAAAATATTTAAAAAAAGATAATTTTAAAATATGAAAATAGCTTGCGTTTCTGATTTGCATTCTCCTCATTACTTTGATGATTTTGTTAAGGCTATCGACAACTTTAGAGAAAAACCAGACCTTTTCTTAATTGCAGGTGATATAATAGATAGAGGAAGAATAAATGAATTTGATAAGTTCTTTAACGTCATTTTCGGTAAAATTTTTTGCCCAATAGTTGCATGTTTTGGGAATAATGAATACGTTAATTTAAGAAAGGAACTGAGGGAAAAATATAAGGAAATCATATTTTTGGATGATGAAAGCACTTTTTTAGAAATTTCTGGGATTAAAGTTGGTATTGTCGGCTCAACAGGAAGTTTGGATAAACCAACAACCTGGCAAAAGAGGAATGTTCCGGATATAGAGAGAATATACGAGGAAAGGGTTAAGTTAATAGATAAGCTATTAGCAGAATTAAAGGCAGATTTTAAGATCTTGCTCATTCACTATTCCCCAACTTATAAAACTCTCAAGGGAGAAAGAGAATTTTTCTATCCGAACTTGGGTTGCGAAAAGTATGAAAAGGTTTTAGTTGAAAGAAAGCCTAATTTAGTAGTTCATGGCCATGCGCATAATGGAACTAGAAAGGCTTGGGTAGATACAGTACCTGTTTTTAACGTGGCATTCCCTCTCAGCAAAGAAATAGTTTTAATAAATACAGAAGAAAATTTGAAAGCAGGAATTACAAAATTCGTTTAATTTTTAAAATTTTTTTATAAACATTTAAAAATTGCCTTGCCTCGTGCATCTGTTTCATAGCTAGCTTGACTCATTACTCTACAGAGGCTTTTGAGGCAAGGCAAATATCTATTGTTTTTTTCAATAAAAAAGTTTAATTAAAGCAAAATGAGGATTATAATAAGAAAAAATTTGCTAAATGATTTAGAAGTAAAAGATATTTAAGGTGAGGAAATGAAGCTTAAACCAAAAATAGAAGAAAAGAGATGGGATGTAAAAATAGAAAGTGAGCTTATTAAGCGCTGGGCAAAAGAAAAAATCTACAAATTCGACCTCAAAACTAAAAAGAAAATATTTTCAATAGATACGCCACCGCCCTACCCAAAATCTGTTTGAATGGGGAAGTGGGCGTCCGTGGCATATTGGCGCAGCAGCCCACTATTCTCAAATAGACATGATAGCAAGAACTGCAAGGATGCTTGGATTTGAAGTTTTCTTTCCTATAGGAATAGATAGGAATGGGATTGGAGTTGAAAGATATACAGAGAAAAGGTTTAATATAAGTTTGCATGAAATTGAAAGAGAAGAATTTTTATCTTATTGTAAAAAAGCCTTGGATGAGCTTGAGGAAAGGATGATAAGTATAATGATTTCGCTTGGGATTTCAGGAGATTTTGAAAATTATTATAGAACTGACTCAGAAGAATATAGAAAGCTTACTCAATCAACTTTCATAAACCTGTGGAACAGAAATCTTATTTACGTAGATACAAGGCCAAACAATTTTTGTCCAAATTGCAAAACAACAATAGCAGATGCTGAAGTAATTTATGAAGAAATTCCGGCAGACCTCGTTTATGTAAAATTTAAGGTAGAGGATGAAGATTTAATAATAGCTACTACCAGACCAGAACTAATTTGTGCTTGCCAAGCAGTTTTGGTTCATCCAGAAGATAAAAGGTACGAAAAGTTTGTTGGAAAAAAAGCCTTATTGCCCATATACAAAAGAGAAGTTCCTATAATCGCTCATCCTTCTGTAAATCAGCAATTTGGTAGTGGTGCTGTAATGATTTGCAGTTATGGTGATTCTGAAGATGTTAGGCTTTTTAGAGAACTTAAGCTTAAGGAAATAGTTAGCATAGATTCTGAAGGAAAAATGAGTAGTAATGCAGGAATTTATGCAGGTTTATCCACAAGAGAAGCAAGAAAAAAAATAATCGAAGATTTAGAAAAAAATGGGCTTATTGTAAAAAGGGAAAGTATAATCCATAGAACTCCTGTTTGTGAAAAATGCAGAACTCCTATAGAAATAATTCCGATGAAAGAGTTTTATTTAAAGCAATTACCTTTTCTAAGTAAAATAAAAGAGTGTGCAAAAAATTTAACTTTTTACCCAGAAATGCACAGACAAATCCTAATCAACTGGATTAATTCAATTACCATAGACTGGCCTATTAGTAGGAGAAGAGGTAGTAAGACAGTGGGTAATTAATGAACTACACTATAGGCTGAACTATCCCCTAGAATTGATGGAGATAGAGTATCAAGTAAAGCATTTCTCCAAAACAGGTTATGTTGATCTTGTCATTTTCAATTCAAAGGGAGGAAGGTTAGAACCCCATATATTTATAGAGGTAAAGGCACCAAAAGAAGATGTAGAAAATGCTGAAAAACAACTTAAAACCTATATAAAACCTTACAA
>CALIKW010000017.1 GCA_938017915.1 uncultured archaeon
TTCTTCAATTTTCTTAAAAAATTCTTGATTTTATTTTCTGGCAAAGGATTTGTTATACTCAATTTTAAAACAGGGAATTTAATTTTTAAATCGCTCATAGCCTCCATTAAATAATTAAAAGAAACACCACTCGTAACAATTCCAAAATTATTTTTACTGTTTATTAAAAAATTTGCCCCAGACTTTTCAGAAAATTCCTTAATCTTCTCCATTTTTTCTAGAACTTTTTCATGCATTTTTAAAATGTTAGGAAGAAGATTAAAGAACCTTTGCTTATCCTTTTTAAAAACTCCAATTTTTTCTCCTTTAATTATTTTCCCCAATTTTACTATTCCCCTTGCATGGCTGACTCGTGTTGTTAACCTAAGCAAAACTGGTATCTCAAACTTTTCAGATATTTCGAAAGCTAATTTTGTCAGATCTTTACATTCCTGCGGATTGCTCGGCTCAAGCATTGGAATATTTGCCATGTAAGAATAAAGCCTAGTATCTTGCTCGCTTTGAGCAGAACTCCAACAATTTACATCATCCGAAACAACGATTACTAAATTTTTAACTCCTAAATATGGTAATGGAAAAAGGCTGTCTGAAGCTACATTCAGCCCAAAATTTTTAAAAGCAACCAAAGCCTTTAGACCTGAAAGAGCAGCACCTGCAGCAGCTTCGAGCGCAACCTTTTCGTTTGTTGAATACTCGAAATAAATTCCAACATTTTTTGAAATTTGAGAAAAAGTATCACCAATTTCACTTGCAGGAGTTCCAGGATATGTTGAAACAAAGTTTATACCACTCTCCAATGCCCCTCTAACAACAGCTTCATTCCCAAGCAAAATTACTTCTTTACCTTCTTTTTCAAGAACTTTCATAAAAAGTATTTTAAAAATTTAGAATAAAAATTATTCTCTTATAACCGAATCCCACTTTCCTTCATCAACTTCTTTTATAATTTCTTTTGCTTTTTTTCCTTCAACTGTAATTGGCATGCTAACTATTGATCCAAGCACAACTTTAACAGCATCCTTTAAACTTTTTGCAAGCAAATCACTCCTTTTTACCTTAGCTATTTTAATAACTTGCTCCATTTTCAAATTACCAACAGAAATTATACCTTTTGCCTTTTCTTCCTCACTAATCTTTGCCTTTTCTATTCCCAATTCCTTTTTAATTAAAGAAGAAATAGGAGGCAAGCCAACTTCTACCTCAAAACTTTTCTTTTCCTTATCCACTATTATCTTTACAGGAACCTCAATTCCCTCATACTCTTTAGTTTTCTCGTTTATCTTCTTCACAACTTCATTAACGTTTAAGTTGTAAGTGGCAATTCTTGAGGCAATAGCTCCAGAAGCCTTTCCTCCCTCAACTATAAATTGTATTTCCTCCTTCACTTTAATCACTTTGCCTTCTCCACAATTTTCACGAATTCAACTGAAACAGTAACAGGAATTGGAACAGCAACCTCAAGAAGCTCTACCACAACCTCCCTTTTTATGCTCTCGTACCTTACCACTTTCCCCCTTTCACCCTTAAACGGCCCACCAATTATTTCAACTATATCTCCTTTATTCAGCTCTATTTCAGCTTTTTTTGGCTCTAAAAACCTTTGTATTTCCTTAATTTCTACAGGCCTTTTAATTATCCCTCTTACATGAGGAATTGTTTTAGCTACAGTTTCAATATCCCTAATTTCACCTTCTACAAAAATATAACCTTTAATTTCTTCTGGGTGAACTAAAGCCCTTATATCCAAATTTTCTGATTTTGCCTTTGCAGCTATAGCATTTAAAACAACTTCCTCTCTTCCTACAACAGTTTTAACTGTGAATATCATACTACCACTAAATAAATTCTTTTATGTTTGTTATTAAAAAAATTAAAAATCCTATTAAGCCTAGTAGAATTATCCCTATTGCGCAAATTCTGGAAACTGAGAAAAATTCTTTAAGGTCTGGCTTTTTTGTCATGGCAATTACTCTTTTACAATTCTCTATTCTTTCTTTTATTCTCAAGAAAACCTACCTTACAAATTCTATGCCAAGTATTTTTTCGATTTCTTTTCTATCTACCTTAGGCTTTTCTAAAAGTTTTTCGTAAAATCCTTCAGCTTCTATTCCTGTTACTATCAACAAAGCTCTTACAGAATTCTCTAACTCAGGATATATTTGTGCCCCCCATATTATTTTTGCATCTGGTGAAAGCTTTGTCGAAACTGCTTCAACAATTTGATGAGCTTCCTTAACAGTTATTCCGGGTCCTCCCATTACATTTATTAAAGCTCCCTTTGCTCCATCTATTTTTAAATTTATTAAGGGATTACTCAAAGCTTTTTCAACAGCTTCTATTGCTCTATTTTCGCTATTACTTTCACCCATCCCTATAATTCCTAAGCCACCATTTTGCATAACAGCCCTAACATCAGCAAAATCTAAGTTAACTAAACCTGGCTTTGTAACAAGTTCTGTTATACCTTTAACTGCATTCACAAGAATTTCGTCACAAATTTTGAATGCTGTTAAAAGTGAAACGTTTGGAACAATTTCTAAAAGTCTGTCGTTTGGAATTACTATCAAAGTATCAACAAATTCTTCCAAATTTTTAAGCCCAAACTTTGCATTTTCCATTCTTTGCTTTCCTTCCATCGAAAAAGGAAGGGTAACTATAGCAACAGTTAAAGCTCCCAACTTTTTTGAAATTTCTGCAATTACAGGCAAGCTTCCGCTGCCAGTATTATGGACAACAAAACCCTCTGCTACAAAGTTATGGCTTCCCTCTACAGTTATGTCAAAAACCTCTTCTTCTCCCATATCCTTTACTGAAACTATTTTTGCAAATCCAAAATGCTTAAAGAAGTTTGAAGATGTGGATCCTATATATCCGTATAAAAATTCATCACAAACTTTTTCTTTCTTTTCTGCTAATTTTTCATTAAGTTTTATTCTTAAACTCCAAGTTTTAAACAATTTTTCTTTAGAGTTTGGCAGTTTAACTTTTCTTTCTCTTAGAAGAATGTTTCCTGTGTATAAACCAATGCTGTCGCATAAAATTTTTAGCTGTTTTATAAATTTTTCACTACCCATTTCAAACCTCAACTCAACT
>CALIKW010000018.1 GCA_938017915.1 uncultured archaeon
GCGAAAAGTTACATCTCGAATTATTACCATGTCGCCTACTATCTTTCCTTTCTCTTTTATAGGAGCTGCGTTAATTTCACCTATGATTATTTCTCCGTTTTTCTTTATTACCTCGATTTCATACGGCTTAATCTCAAAACCAGCCATTCTTTTAAGGAAGTTTTTGAAAGCTATTGAAAGGCTTTTTTTAGTTAAAACTCCTACCTCTGTAAACTTTTTTCCTATTAACTCTTCTTTTTTATAACCCAAAAGCTCTTCTACTTTTTTATTAACTTCTACAAACACTCCTCTTTTATCGAGTATAACAATCGGATCTACTGCAAGTTCAAAAAGTTTTCTGTATTTTTCTTCTGAATTTTCTTTCTCTTCTCTCATACCTAATTATAACTTTAAAAATTTTTCGGCTTATTTTTAATTTTTTAACTAAAAATAATTCGCTTTACAATAAATTAATTATGGAAAAAAGGATTTTTTACACTATCCTCATAGTTTTATCCTTAATTTTACTCGCTCTCTACTTTTCTAGTTTTTTTAGCCTAACAGGCCTTTTTGTTGGTTTTGGTCCTTCTCATGGAGAGTTTGAATGGTGGAATATTTCTTGGAAGTATAGGTTTAAAATAGAAGTTAACTCAAGTGTTTATGAAAGAAAAAACTGGCCTGTTGAGATAGAAGTAAATTTTACAGATTTAATTCCTTCTGGAACATTTGATGAAAATTCTATAAGGGTAATAGAATATAATGAAAGTGGAAAAATACTTTATGAAGTTCCAAGCCAGTTTGATAAAAGCGATGAGTTTAATTCCTCAAGTAATGCAGTAGGAACAATAGTTTTCTTGTTGAACGGAACAACCCAAGCCAACCAAAAAAGGATTTACTACGTTTATTACGATATTGTAGAAAATGGGGTAAAAGAAGAGCCGATTTATCCTACTAACTTAAGCTATAGTTGGGATGGAAAAATAATAATCGTAAACACATCCTATTCCTTTTATAGAATTGATACAAACAGAGGAGAAAACACTTCTGGCCTTTACAGAGTAGAAAGAATTACAGGGGATGTAATTTTCTTTGTGCAAAGTGAAAGTGATAGAACTACAGAATACATAGAATACTCAAACGGTTCAAGCTTAGGATTTTATTTAAACAATGCAAACTTTAGAGCTGGGCCAATAAGGTTAACTATTAAGCAAATTGGAAATGAAACTATTTTTGGCAATCCTGAACAAATTACAAACGAAGGAAAAATAGTAAAGAAATACTATATTTATAACTTGGCTGGCCCAGAAGAACATGGTAGCTTCATAAAAATAGAGCAAAACTTCACTAACATAGCAGAATATCAAATATACAGAAATTCAACAAAAGCAGGGGCTTTGGCCTTTGACTTGAATAGAAGCTTTTACGGAGGAATTAATCATATTGATAAAAATTCGACAGAGCCTTACTCATGGATTTGGGCATCAGATCAAGGAGGATATTTAGTTGGAATTTTAAATTTAAACGAAACTAATACAAACAACTTCTTTGTTGAAAATGATGCAGAATTGGGAAGGATAGGAATCCAACTTAATGAAACTCCCATAAACAAAAATTCATGGATTTACCAAAAATCTTTAATATACTTTGGAATAGGTGGAGGAGCAGGCACAACAGAATTTTTAGACATAGTTAACAGATATTCAAACCCTCCTCAAATATCAACATCTTTACCTGAAAGATGGTACGTTATATTAAAACCAGAAACGAATGCAACAATATACAACAGGAATGAAAGCATTTTAATAAAATTAAACGTAACAGACGACCCTTACAATTTAACAAGTTATGTAAACGCAACTCTAGATATGGGAACTGCTTCTGAAAGTGATGACATAACTTTGATTTTGTACGATGACGGAACTCATGGCGATGCTGTAGCAGGAGACAAAAGTTTTGCAAACACTTTTGACATAGCAAATGATGCTTTTACAGGAATTTGGACTATCAACTTTACTGTTTACTCAGAAAATTATGAATTCCTTAATTCCACAACTTACAATTTTAACGTAACAGATTTGCTTAATGTTGAGGTTAATATAACTAACAAAAAACCTATGGTTGGCGGAACTGTTAAGGCTTATTTGTACGTGAAAAATTATAGGCAAGATTCTTGGATAGCAGAAGCAGAAATTAATTGTACTTACGATTCCTCCAACGTAGAAAATAAAACTGATTATAATAACGGAACTTACTCTGTTAACTTTACTGCTCCTTCTGCAGAAGGTACTTATACTTTAACTTGCAATGCAAGCAAGAATGGAAATTCTGGAAGCGGAGCTGATAATTTTACAACAGAACCTGCAAAAACTAATGTAAGCTTAGCCATTCAACCAGAAAATCCTGTAGTTGAAAATGTAACTTTTTATAATGGAGATAGTTTTGAAATTAGTGTCAATGCAAGTAATGTAGGAAATGGAACTGCTTATTCTGTGAATATTACCTTAGAACTTATGAGCGGATGGGAAGCAAATTCTACCTTAGAAGAATGTGGAGAAATTGAAAAAGGAAGTTTTTGTTTGAAGGGATTTAACGTTAGCATTCCTCCTGGAACTTCTCCTGGAAATTATTCTTTAAATGTTACAGTAGTGTGGAAAAATCCTGATGAAACTACAGACTTGAACAAAACTAAAATAAATGTTACAGTATCTTCAAATCCTTTAATAAATGTTAGTGAAGAAATAATTCCTGGAGAAGCTGGAGATGGTATTTCAAGCATAATAGGCAACTTTACAGTAATTTCAGCAGGAAACGATTACTTAGAAAACATTTCATTTTCTTGTATTTCCGGAGAAGCTTGCAACAATTTTAATATTGAA
>CALIKW010000019.1 GCA_938017915.1 uncultured archaeon
TGAATTCATATACTTGGGAAGTATTACAATTACCAGCTCTATCGCAGGAAGAAACTTTATAATAATATTTTGTGTTTTGATTTAAGCCTGTAAGAGTTAAGGAATGAAAAGTTGCGAAAGAGCTTGAGGTTATTCTGTAATTTAAGTTTATAGGAGATGTTCCGTAGTAAACTGTTGAGTTCGACGGCTCATTAGTTTGCCATGAAATAATAGCATAAGTATAAGATGGAATTGCTACTATTCCAGAAATTGTGGGCAAGGTTCTATCAACAATTAAGCTACAATTTTTATTTCCCCAATCAGAAAAAGAAGAGTTATCATAAACTAAGTAATTCCAAATATAAACTCCTTCGCTTAAATTCAAAGCAGTTCCATTTTTTGTTGAATTTAAAATAAAAATAGTTTCGTTCTTCTCCCAGTTTCCACTGAAGTTTCCATACAAGCTTGCATTCTTTAATTCAAAATCGTCTATAGCACTTAAGTTTAGCCAAACTGGTTGGGAATTCGTGAAATATGTATAATTTGGACATTCAAGGAATACAACTGGAGGCTTATCATAAAGATAAGTATGGAAGAAATTAATAGATCGGTTAATTATCTCTTTTCTATCTTGAGAGTTATTTATAGCTTCAAACCCGAATGATAAATAAATCAAATTATATTTTAAAGTTTGAGCTTTTATGCCAGCATATCCATTTCCTGAGTAAGCAAAAATTGGAGTTGCAAATTCATCATATGGTTCAATTTCATC
This sequence comes from uncultured archaeon, assembly GCA_938017915.1. Taxonomy (GTDB): domain Archaea; phylum Aenigmatarchaeota; class Aenigmatarchaeia; order CG10238-14; family SCSR01; genus CALIKW01. The sequence continues at coordinate 752 of CALIKW010000019.1, forward strand.
AGGCCAAAACTGGTTGTTTGCTCCATCTCCACCGTGAATATAAAACTTTAGATTATTTCCTATAGCATCTCCTTCTATTCCTTCTACTTTTAAAATGTCAGAATCGTCTCTTATGTATTTAGAGTGAAAGTAATTTTTGTAGAAAGTGTAATTGAGATGATAGAGGTAAAAGCCTACATCTTGACCTGAAATAAAAAGGTTCCCACTATTATCTAGAAAATCTTTGATCGAATTTCTTTCATCACTTGTTAGTGTGCTTCTCCAATCATCTCCAGTAAACCAAATTGTTATGTTAAAATCTAAAAGGGTAGAATTTGAAGGTGTGCCGAATTCTGTTGTGTCCCATAAAACATAATCTATATTATTATCCTTTAAAGCCTGCTCATAATATCTTTCGTAAGAAGAGGCTTTATCATCATCCACCAAAATAACCTCAGCATTCGTTATTTTAACAAATTTTGAAAGAATGTTATTTTCCAAAAATGTTTCACTTTCATTCCCTTGAACATAAATAGAAATATTAAAAACTCCTGTTGAAGAATTTGAATAATTAAAGTAAACTTCTACTGATTCCATCGAGCTTATATTTATAGTTTTATTTTCAGCATTAGTTCCGTTAACGAGTAGCATTACAGTAGCATTAATTTCATTTTCAAGTCCATAATTAGAGATTTTTGCCTTTACAGTGAAATTTTTGCTAGGTCTTGCATAAGGCTTATCTATCTTAATCCATTCTACTTCCAAATCATGCTGCTCTGCAGTATAATTGCTCCAAGTAAGCGCATTGTAAAGCAATTGAATATCATAATTGTTTGAATAATATTCTGGTATGTGAGTAATGTAACTAACATTTTTATACTTATTAACAATTATCGCACTAGCGTTATTATCAGAAAGAGAAATGAAAGTTCCTCTACTCAAATCACTTTCGTTCCATGCATAATCACTTGGAACACAAGAAAGAGGATATCGAGGAGAATATTGCTTAGGAATGTTCCTAAAAATTGGATGAGTTTCATTTATCACATCAACATAATCAAAAATCCATGCAGTATAGCTTAAATCTTCTCTCATGCCAAATAAAGGAGCAAGCTTGTTGTTGTTTGGTATGTAGTACCACAAAGTTCCTGCTGTAGCCACTAAACCATGTCCTTCCTTGGTATATCTCTTTATCGCTTCTATTTCAGAATCTTTAAACTCATATATTGAACTACAGGCACAAGCAATTAAAAGCACATCAGCTCTTGATTGAGTTAAATTTTCATAAGTTATGTTTTGTATATGCAAGAAAGTGTAGTTTATTTCTATAGGCTTTAATCCGTACTTAAACCAATTGCTATTCAGTTTTTCCCACGGCATGTAATTTATATAATAAGGATCAGACCCTACAGATCTTACAACAAAAACTTTTCTTGGTTCTTCTGTCCAAAGATAATAATATTTACTTGATGAAATTCTTCCAGAAGTATCATTTGCTAAAATTCTGTATATCCAAGTTCCTTCAGAGGTTATGTTTAAGCTTCCATTGTAAATTCCGTTAGTAAAACTCATTTCGCTAACATTCCAATTTATTGTATCGTTTGAGTATTCAATCCAAACTTTGCTTACTTCAACATTATCCGTAACGTTTGCATTAATTTCAACTTCTCCTATTGATGTTTTGTTATTTCCAGGTGTAACATTCCAAATTATTGGCGGAAAAACATCCTCATTTGGCAATAACTCAACTTCTGTTAAATTCCCGCTAACAACCAAAGCAAACTTTTGTGGATCTTGAGGGATGTTATAGCCATAAACCACAACAGTATAATTTCCTTCCTCTATTTCTGAAATATTTATGAAAACATTTTCCACATTATTTCTCTCATCTTTTTCATTGTCGTAAGGAAAAGAAAAATCATTCCCCTTTCTTGTATATCCAGAAGGTGTTAGAACAAACAAATCTAAATCATTAACTAGCATTTTTTCTGCTGCAGGATTTCCAGGCCAATCAGTCCAAACCAAAGTTATTCTTAGCATAGAATTGTTCTGAACAAAGAATTTAAAAGCAGAATAGCTTTCTGTCGATAAGCTTTCATTCTCCTCTTTAAATATTATTTTCCTACTTTCATTTTCTGAAATAGAGTTTTTAACATTTAGTCTTCCCCATCCTTGAACATAGCTTATGTACCCATATCCCATATCATCTGCCCCATTTATAAGCAAGGCTTTTACTAAAGCAGGAGAAGGGAAAAAGCCAAAGGTTTTGTTAAAATATTCTAATATTATTGCCACAGCTCCAGCAACATGAGGGGCAGCCACGCTAGTTCCAGCAGCATAAGCATAATCACCACCATTTCCTTCAACAATTCCTCCAAAAGGCTCGAAAGTATAATTTGAAGCTAAAGAACTCTTTGTTGAGAGTATAGCAGTGCCGGGAGCAACTAAATCAGGCTTAATTCTTTCATCATTTGTAGGACCCCTTGAGCTGAATGAAGCAACTTCATTCGGATTATCACAATAGCTTCCTCCATAAGTTGCGTTTAAAGTTTTATTACTTTCAGAAGCCCCAACACTTATGACATTTTTTGCATTTGAGGGGGAAGAAGTTGTTCCCATGTAAGGGCCGTCATTTCCTGCAGAAAATATTATTATTAACTTATAATTCCTTACCGCCTCATCAGCTTCCTTATCAAAATCCGTATATTCTCCCCAACTCCATCTCAATCCCCAGCTATTACTCACTACTTGAGCTCCAAGGTTCTTACTATCGTTAAAAAGAATTGTAAGATTTGTTGGAGCCCTCCAAAAGCCATAATCATTAAAAACCCTTTGAATTATTAAAAGGGAAGAAGGAGCAACTCCTGTATAATTTCCGTCAGAGGCATTCCCGCTTCCTGCTATTATTCCAGCAACATGAGTTCCATGGCCAAAAGGATCTTCAGCTATACCATCACTTTCATTAGTTTCTGTATAATCAATTAAGTTTAAAATCCTTCCTCTTAAATCAGGATGGAGATAAGATAAGTTTCCATTATCAATTCCGCTATCAATTACAGCAACTTTTATACCAGAGCCATTCCACGAGCTCCAAACATCCTTTGCTTTAATTATGGAAGTGCTTACATCCAAAAAAAGTACAGGCTCCCTATAAATTTCAATCCACTTAACTTCCTTTAAGTTTGCAATCTTTTTTACAATTTCTTCATCAACAGAAGCTATAATTTTTATTCCTTCTTTTTTTAAAACTTCTCCGTTAAACTTAATTATAAATTCCGAAACTTTTTCCAAATCTTCAGGAGAAAACAGAATGATTTTAAAAGTTTTGTTTTCCTTTTTTTGAGGAGGATAAAAGTACTCTATCCTTCTTTTTAAAATTTCAGGCTCTATTTTATATTCAGCTTCATATTTTCCAATCCACCTCACAAAAGGCAATTCCTTAACTTTTTTCAAATCTTCGCTTTTGGCTCTAACTAAAAAGGCATATTCAGGAATATAGTCATAAACTTCAACAATTTTTTCCAAGCTTTCCTTCCACTCTTTTTTCACTCTTCCTTTAAACTGAACTATGTAATTATCTTCTTCAGAATGAAAAGAAAAAACTTCAATCTTTTTTTCCTTCAAAGGGTCAAAAGTTTTTGCTTTAAGCCTTATAGGAATTTCTTCAATTTCAGGTTTTTTGATCAGAAACTCAACTTCTTTCTTATCTTTCGAGAATGAAAAAGGAAGCAAGATTATTAAAATTAAAGTTGAGAAAAGGAAAAACACTAAGAGTTTCTTCATAATTAATTATTTGTTTTTTTTCTTTTTTTATTCTTGCTCAGGATACTTCTCAACTTCCTTCTTCTTTATTTCAAGCTTAACTCCTGCCTGCTTGAAAAATTTTTTTGTAAGTTCAGAGTCATGATAATCTTTCTCAGCAACAACCCTCTTAATTCCTGCGTTTATAATCATCTTAGCGCATGTAAAGCAAGGAACAAATTTTACATACATAGTTGCCCCTTTTGTTGAAACTCCGTGTAAAGCAGCTTGCACTATTGCATTTTGCTCAGCATGAGTAGTTCTTATGCAATGCTTTTTCTTCTTTCCTTTAGAATCTATAGTTTCTACAAGCAAGTGCCCAACTTCATCACAATGAGACAAGCCAGAAGGTGCTCCAACATAACCCGTAGTTAAAATTCTTTTATCTTTAACTATTACAGCCCCATTTTTCCCCCTATCACAAGTTGCCCTTGCAGCAACAGCCTTTGCTATTCCTAAGAAGTATTCATCCCAGCTAGGTCTTTTATCCTTCTTCATAAGATTTTATTCTTAAGCTTAAAATAAATATTTAATTAACTTTTCTTTATTCTTTTAATAACTAAAGGTCCTTGATAATTGCATTTTCTGCATTTGTAAATTTGGCCAAGCCATGGTAGAAAATTTAAATCATCACTCTTGCAAATAGGACATCTTTTCTTCATATTATTAAATAGAAAAATAAAAAGAAAATTATGGTTTATGTTAAGAAATTTGATGGTAGGGAAGAGCCTTTCTTGAAAGAAAAGATAATAAGGACTTGCTTGAGGATGCATGCAAGCTATGAGCAAGCAAAGGCTATAGCTGATGAAATAGAGAAAAAAGCTTATGATGGAATTGAAACTAAGAAAATTCTTGATTTAATTTTTAAATATTTAAAGAATTTCAAACCTGAAGTAAAATATCAAATAGATTTGAGAGAAGCTATAGCTTTGCTCAAGCCAAAACCTGACTTTGAAAGATTTGTTCAGCTTATTTTAAATGAATACGGTTATGAGGTGAAAGGTAATTTAGTTTTAGCTGGAGGTTGTGTTGAGCACGAAATTGATGGAATTTTAAAGAAGGAAAATGAAATAATAATGCTTGAAGTGAAGCACCACTTAAACCATCACGTTTATACCGGCTTAGATACTGTTTTAGAAGTTAACTCAAGCTTGGAAGATTTAAAAGAAGGATTTAAGTTAGGAAAAAATGCCATAAAATTTTCTAAAGCTTTGATAGTTTGCAACACAAAATTTTCTGATCATGCTATAAGATATGCGAAATGCAAAGGAATTGAATTGATAGGATGGAAATATCCTGAAGAAAAGGGATTGGAAAGGTTGATAGAGGAGAAAAAGCTTTATCCCATAACTTTTTTGAAAGATTTGGATGAAAAAACAAGGGAAAAATTTAGCTTTGCAGGAATTTTCCTCCTTAAACAAATTTTGGATTTAAGTATAGAAGAGCTTTATCAAAGAACAGGAATTCCTAGGAGCAAGCTCAAAAAACTTGTTGAGAGTGCTAAGGAAATTTTTTCTTCAAGCTAAGTTTACTTTTTCTTTTGAGTTAATTTTAGTCTGAAGATGGTAAGAATTACAGCTAAGGCTATTAAAATTAATATTATAAGAAAGGCCGGATTCTGAATAAGAACAAAAAGGCCTGTTATTCCTGTTGGCTTTGCTCTTTCTTCAGTTATATTTCTTTTCTCTATGCATGGTTGAACTAGTAAAGGTTTATTTTCTTCTGTCCCGCACCTATTTACATCTTCACATTCTCTTGTTTGAATTCCATTAATACATTCGCTCCACTCTGTGCAAAGCCATCTTTCTATACAACCTTTACTTTCATTAATTTGTGGCCCTTCTGTTATATTTTCTTCTGGAGGAAGAACAAGCCCTCCTATAAGCCCTCCTGCCCCTCCTTCTGCCCCACCTTCTGCTTGAGTTTGGATAGCAAGATCTAATCTTGTAACACAACCATTGCAAAAATACCAAAACTTACCAGTATCTATTCCATTAACGTAAAATTTTACAATTTTCCCACTTCTATCATTATTTGGATCTTCTACATAAAATATTGGATTGTAACCATACTTTCCGTTTTTGGTTGTTGTTCTCGCAACTTCTACTCCATCTATTTTTGCTACAACTATACTTCCATCTGGAGCAGCTCTGCCGTTTATAATCACATAACCATAAAATTGGTTTGGAACTCCAGGAATAGCAAAAGCTGAACTAGAAAATAGTACTAATAAGGTAAGGATTGCAATCAATTTGATTTTCGTTCCTACCACCTTATAGAATATGGAGGTTAAACTTTTAAGCTTAACATTCTGTTGAAGGAACATACACACCACTTTCTGAATTAATCCAATATCCTGCTCCAGGATCCATTTTACTCCATTGATTTAAGTACTTCCATTGATACGGATTATAAGGTTCCCAATAAGTTAGTAAAGCACTCCATTTTGGATATCCTGCTGTAGTATCAACTAACGAGTACAAAGC
>CALIKW010000020.1 GCA_938017915.1 uncultured archaeon
AAACATTTTCTATTTTTTCTAAGATCATTTCTTTAGTCGAAGCTTTGCTTTCTTCCACCAACTCTCTTAAATCCATACTTTCAATTTAAATTTAGATGGGTTTAAAAGAAATTTTAAGAGGAAAGTTAAGCGAAGAAGAATTAAAAATTTTGCCAAGAAGTTTTGATATAATTGGTTCTAGAGAAAAGGCTGTAGCTATAATAGAAATTCCAGAAGAATTAAAAGGAAAGGAAAAAATTGTAGCAGAAGGAATAATGAAGTTGAATAAAAACGTAAAGTCTGTTTTAAAAAAAGCTTCTGAAAGAAAAGGAATAGAAAGGTTGAGGGAATATGAGCTTTTGGCTGGAGATGAAAATACTGAAGTTGTTCACAAAGAGTATAATTACTGGCTTAAGCTTGATCCAAGAAAAGTTTATTTTTCACCCAGAGAAGCAACAGAAAGACAAAGAATAGCAAGCAAGGTTAAAAATGGTGAAAAGGTTTTAGTAATGTTTTCTGGTGTTGCGCCTTTTTGTATAGCAATAGCTAAGAAAAAAAACGTTAAAGTTTATGGTGTGGAAATAAACGAAGAAGCTCATAGGTATGCAAGAATTAACGTTGGGATGAATGGGCTAAGCGATAAAATTATTTTGGTAAGGGGTGATGCAAGAGAAGTTTGCCCAAGAATTAAAGAAAAATTTGATAGAATAATAATGCCTTTACCCTTTGGTTCAGAAAATTTTTTGGATGTAGCACTTAAATGTATAAAAAAAGGTGGTATAATACATTTTTATACTTTGGGGAGTGAGGAAAATCTTTATGAGGATGGGATAAAGGTCATAGAAAGTGAAGCAAAAAAATCCAAGAAAAAAGTAGAAATTTTGGAAAAGAGAAAAGTTTTACCCTATGCGCCAAGAAGGTGGAAGGTTTGTATAGATTTTAAAGTCTTATAGCGGGGGTCGCCTAGTCTGGTCAAGGGCACTGGTCTCAGAAACCAGTGGCTTAGTGCCTTCCTGGGTTCAAATCCCAGCCCCCGCACCTCAAATCAATAAATTTTTCTTTTATACACTACCTTAAACAAAACCAATAAGTTTTTACTATTTATGCTTAGAACTCTTAATTACAATTCTTAAAGTAAAGATTAATACCTAACTTTTTCACAAATCTAAGTGTTCCCTTTTTTCGATTTTGCAGTTTTTTAAGTTGGTTTAATTTTATTAAGTCTACTTTACTTCATTTAATTCCCAATCTTTTTTTGATTCCTTAGTAAAAAATAGCTGTATTAATGAAATAGCTTAAAGATAACATTATTTTGCAGTAGACGTTGCTAAAATTTTTCTCAAGAATCAGTTTTCTTGTATATGTAAAAACATAAACAGTATTAAGCTTAAAGCAATTTCTTAATTCTATTTATACCATCTGCCATGAGCCAAGCTGTAAGAGGTGCTGCAGCCATTAGAGGAGCTCCAGAGGCAGCCAATGTTGCTGAGGTGCCAAGTCTCACTAAATATTTTGTTTTTAAAGAAGATTGATAGAAATTATAAATTTTGTCATACATGCTTGACAGTTTATTCTTAACCTTTTTCACAACTTCAAATTTTTTATCTAAAGTTTGAAAACCCAAATAGCTTCCGTAAGTAGCTATACCTAACAAATAAGCCCAGGGAATTGGAATGGCTTCACTTACATGAGAAGCCAAAGTTTTGGCAATCGGACTTGGAAAAACTTCTGTAGCCCATTTACCAATTTTATCAACATTTCCTCCTCTCTTTAAGTAAAATAATCCATAAGATTCTGCGTCAAATAAAACCGGAACGATCGAAAAGTTTCCTAAAAAGTGAGCTGGAGCATCTTTTTGGCTAGTATACCTTTTAGTTATTTCATAAGCTAAGTAGATTGCACCTGCAGTTATTGCATACTGCCAGAAGACTGATGAAACATTAACACCAAGAGAATGAGCCAAATGCTCAGCAGCTGTTAAAATAGTTGGAATGCCCAAGTTCGAAAGTATCATTTTTACTTTCTTAGGAACATTCATTCTCAAACTTTTAACTTTCTTAATCTCTTTAGGTTTAATATTTACTCCAAACAAAGAGTTTCTTAAACTTTTGAAATTGTAAAAATTAAGATTTTGCATTTAATTAATATTTAGAGATAGCAAAAATAAAATTAGCTTGAAATTTGAGGGAAATCGTTGCTAATAATTTGAAAATTGAATTTAAGTTATTAAACTCTTCTTCCTCTTCTTCCTCCCTTTGCCCTCATCTTTCCATGAGGAATTGGTGTTGTGTCCTCAATTAAGCCAATTTTTAATCCAACTCTTGCTAAAGCTCTTATTGCTGGCTGGGCTCCTGCACCAGGAGTTTTTCCCTTTGTCCCTCCAGGCCCCCTAACCCTTATATGCACACCTGTAATCCCTTTTGCCAAGGCTTCTTCTCCGGCTTTTTTCGCAGCGAGCATAGCTGGAAAAGGCATTCCTCCCTCCCTATCTTTATCTGTCATCATTCCAGCAGAAACTCTTGCTATAGTTTCTGCCCCTGTAATATCTGTTATATGAATTATTGTATTATTAGGACTGCTGTAAATGTATGCAATTCCCCATTTTTCCTCTTTCTTCTCCATCATTTAACCTCAATTTTATCTTCTTCCTCTTTTTTAACCAAATAGCTTGGATATAAAATTTTTCTCCCACTTACTTTAACATGTCCATGCACTATTAGTTGTCTGGCATGCTTTGGGCTATTTGCAAGGCCTTTTCTAAAAATAATAGTTTGTAACCTTCTTTCTAAGATATTCCTAACAGTTAGCCCTAAAATATCATCTAAGCTACCTCCGTTTAAAATTCCAAGCACATTCAACTTCTGAATTAATTCTTTCTCTTTTTTTTCATCCCTTTTTCCTATAAGTCCCTTTGCTATTCTTCTCCATTTTCTAAGGATTGCTTCACTTCTCCAAAGCTCTTTCTTTCTTTTAAGCCCATACTCTTTCATAATACTTTTCTCTTCTTCTATTCTTTCTTTATCCCAAGGTCTTCTCGGCATTTCATACTTTTTTCTCAATCTTCTCATTCAATCACTTCTTTTCTGTTTTTGCCATTTCCTTTCTCCTAATTACACCAATCGTTCTACCTTTTCTAAAAGAGCTTCTTGTTCTTTGTCCTCTAACAGGCAAGCCAAGCATATGTCTTATTCCTTTATAAGTTTTCAAATCTATCATTCTTTGTACATCCAGCTTTTTCGCTATTTCTAGCTCAGAGGATGTTAAGTGCAAATCCTTCCCAGTTTCCAGATCCTTTCTTCTGTTAAAAAGGAATGAAGGTATTCCAAACTTTTCAGGCTCTTTTATTATTTCTTCTATTTTTTCTATTTGTTTTTCGTCCAAATCTTTAAGTTTGATTTTAGGGTTAATTCCAGCAACTTTACAAATAGCTTTGCTCATGCTAAATCCTATACCCTTTATTTTCTTTAAGCCAATCCAAACTTGCTTTTCTCCTTCTAAGTCTGTTCCAGCAACTCTAACTACACTCTTTGGCTTTTTTGGCTTAATTATTTTAATCTTTTCCTTAATCTTTTCCTCTTTTTTCTTTTCTTCCTCACCTTCTACCTTTACTCTAGTTACTCCCATAAAATCACTTTTTGATTTTAAAAACTATTATTTTTAGGTTTTTAAAATTTTTTATTTAAGAAGTTCACTTTTTTTCTCAACAAACTTTATTTACTATTGAAGCTTGTTAAAAAGAATAAACTGAAGAATAGCAAACCAATAAACATACTCTTCGCAAAGAGAAAGTTGGTTGAAATAATTAGAGTTAAAATTTCTAAGTATTTATAAATCATTAGAATTAGAGTTTCTAATATAAAGAATTAATTTTAAAGCAAAACCATGGTAGGAGGAAGATATTGAGAAAGGAAAGGGATAAAATAAGATGGATTCCAAGATTGTATTGCTGATGATTTAATATTAAGGTTAAAATCGGAAAACCTCATAGAATTTATCCAAAAAAAGCTTTGATTCTAGATTCTGAAAATCTCCCGATTTTTCTTGCAGTTATCTAATTATTCTTGTTTCCTTAATTTTTATAGGCCATTTGCTCTTTTTCTGGTAAAAAATCTTTAATGGAAAACTTTTTTTCCTCTTTAATCATTTTCAGGATAAATATACATGGACCGGCCGGGATTCGAACCCGGAGCCTCCGCCTTTTTAGTTTTAATGCCATGGCGGCGATTTTGGTTTTTGCTCTACCATTGATCTACCGGCCCATGTTTTTTAATTTTAAATTTAGATTCGAATTAATTAATACTCAATTCTCCTTACCATTTCAATATTTTCACAACTTGGCCTTACATGACAACCCAAACAAACCCTTCTTTCTAAATTTGGCAATTTTCCCTTGCTTGGTATTTTCCCCATTTTACACATTTTTTCTATTCCTTTTTTATAATAAAGAAACTTCTTTTTCATTTCGTCCGTAATTTTAACTTTAACCAAGGAATTGGAAGTAAAGTATATTAAATAACTAAAGTTTACTTTTTTTCTAAAAAACTCTTCAACTAAAATGCTTTCTCCTATGCTTTGGAGCAAATGTTCTTCTTTCACACCTCTTTCGCTAACTTTTCCAAGTTTTATGTCTATCGGTATAATTTCATCTTTTTTAATTCCAACTATGTCAGGAGTTCCTATCAAACCTACTTTAAAAGACTCAAACCTTTTTTCCATTAGAATATAAGTAAATCCTTCTTTTTTAATCAGCTCGTAAAATCTTTCAAGAAAATCTATTATTTCATTTTGAGAAATCGTAACTTTCCCACTAAATTTCTTCAAACCTCTTTTTGCAGCTTCTTCAATCAATTGCTCAACTTGCATTTTTGCAAGATTTTTAACAAAAATGTTAACTGAGTAATGAATGGCTTCACCATCCCAAGTTTTACCCACCTCTTCCTTATACTGCTTTGCTAAAATCACTTTTTCGAGAAATAGCCTTCTTGGACATTGGAAAAATTTTGCAACTTCTAGTGGAGTGACAAAAAGCTTCTTTGATTTTAAAATTTTGCTTAATATATTTTTTGAAATATTTTTTAAAACTTCGCTCCCTATTTCCTTATCAACGATTAAAGAACCCTTTTTGCCTTTTATAAAGCCCATTTCCTCAAGATTTTGAAGGAGTAAAAAAATTATATCTGAAGAATAAACATTTTTCATTAAAGCTTGGAGTAACAAATCTTCAAGCTCAATTTCCTTTTTTAGGTTAGAATTGAGGATTTCACAAATTTCATAAATTTCTCTTTCACAAGCTTCTATTCCAATCCTCACTTAAATCACTATTTTTTAGCTGTCCATTTAAGCTTCTTAGGATTCCTTCCCATAAAATAATACTTTTCACATTTAGAGGAGTCAAAGTAGAGAATGCTTCCATCATTTTTAACAAACATCTTACCCTTTGGTGGCTTAAAACTTTTTCCGCAAAAACTGCATTTCATCCAAATTACCTTTCAACAAGCTTGGGTGCGGTTTCCATTTCAGTTTCTCTTAACATTAAAATATCTCCATTCCTCACAGGTCCTATTACATTTCTTATTAAAATTTTTCCTTTATCAGGTCCTTCCAATACCTTACATCTAACTTGCACAACTCCTCTAACTCCACTCCTTCCTATTATTTGCACTACTTCTGCTGGATACGCTTCCATTCAATTCACTTTTTTATCTTGTTAATTTTTTCAATAATTTCATTAACCAAATCTTTTGCTTCCCCTTCTTCAACTATACACATTGCAGCTGCAGCAACATCCAATCCAGAAACCCTTCCCAATTCAGCCTTACTAGGCACATACGCATATGGTATATTTTTCTCTTCACATAAGCCAGGTAAATGCATAACTATTTCTTCAGGCTCAACATCCTCTGCAATAACAACTAACTTACATGCTCCCCTTTCCACAGCTTTTGTAGTTTCGTTAGTACCCCTTTTAATTTTTCCTGTATTTTTTGCCATTTCGACAGCTTGCAAAATCTTCTCACTCAATTCTTTCGGAACTTCGAACTTTACATAACTTTTCGGCATTCCATCACCTCATCTTATGAATATAATTAGAGAAGATTTATATATCTTTTGCTCACTTGTGAGAAAAATAAAGAATTATTTCTTTC
>CALIKW010000021.1 GCA_938017915.1 uncultured archaeon
TGAATGCGAGAATATTAAGGAAGAAGTTGTTGGGTAGTATTTTTTTAACTTTCTAGAAGAAGAGAAAAAAGCTGGTCTAAAATTGCTTAACGACCTAATTATCAAAGACATCTCTAAAAATTTAAAGTAATTTGAGATTGTTATATTGGTATATTTAACTACACAAAAAATTTACTTTTGAAGAAGCTATTAGTTGGAAGGAAAAAACAGAAGGAAAGTATGTTAAATGATGCAAAATGAGAGAAAATTTAAAGTAAAAATAATTTATCGAAATTTAATTGTTTTTAACTAATTCTTAGTTTCATTAAGCGAGAAAACTTTCTCCCTGGAAGTGGTCAAAAGATGTTAAGAAAACACTATTCTCTTACCTCAAAACCAATACCCTTAACACTTATTCTTGGTGGAATGCTTTCTTCTACATTAAATTTTATGCCTAACATTTGTTCTATTACTTTAACATTTGTAATACAATGCTGAGTTATTTTTTCCACAGTAACCAAAGATTCAGAGTCTGCTAAAGCTAGAAATACTAAAATTTGATCAGCCATATACTTATCCAAAGCAGCTTTTGATTCTAGTGAAGCAATCAATTCGCTTGCGCACTCTTCTCCTATTTTTTCAGCTTTTACTCCTATTTTTCCTATGTTATCTGCTCCGATTACAGAATTTTCGCATTCAGCCCAAAGCGTGATGGAAGTACCTGGAGAAAAAGTTTTTACTGTACTCGTTAGAATTTTTGCATCCTCAAAGCCATACTCTTTTAATAGCTTTATCGCAGAACTAGCTTGCCTTTCAGCAACATGCTCTGGTAAAGAGCCAGCTACAGAAATTCCCCTTATGCATTTTACCTTCCCTCTTTCAGTTAGTTTAATTGAGTTTAACTTTTTTACCGGATAAAAATTAACTTTCACTATTCCTCCTCCTTTTGGATAAAAGCCTTCTTTTTTAACTTCCATTTCAGGGATTTTAACTCCAAGTTTTGAAATTAGGTGGAAAAAAATATTTTTAGTATAGTGGATGGTAGGAGCTCCTATACCTGCAGTCCCGCCAACAATTTCAAGTTTCACTTCTTTTCCTCCAAAAATTAGTAAAGGAATTAAGGTTTGTAGTAGTAAAGAAATTTGACCTGCAGTACCGATATCAATTCTTCTGTCTTCTATTTTAAAACTTTTTGGAATAAACTCAAGCTCAGTAGAGCCAATTTTTAAACCTTTTATTTCCGCATTGCAAAATTCTCCAGCAACTTTTACTCCTGTTAAATGCTGAGCCATTAAACCTGGCTTTGGTCTCCCTTTTCTGATGTTAAAAATTCTTACTGGTTTCAAAGTTAAGCAAGATAAAGCTATGCTAGAGCGAAGTACTTGGCCATAACCTATTGCTCCATCTATTTCCATATAATATTTTAAGCAAAATTAAAATTATGAAAATTCTTTTCAAAAAATTTTATGAAAGGGATACAGCAGAAGTAGCAAAAGATTTGCTAGGAAAAATTTTGGTAAGAAAAATTAACTCAAGAGTTTTAACTGGAAAAATAGTTGAAACAGAAGCTTATTATGGTAAAGAAGACCCTGCTTCCAGAGCTTACTTAGGAAGACCAAAGTATTGTGTTGAGCTTTTGCAAGATAAGCCAGGAAAAGCTTTGATTTATATGGTTCATGGAAATTGGCTTTTTAATGTTGTTGCTCACGAAAAAGGAAAAGCAGGAGCTGTTTTGATAAGGGCAATCGAACCTTTAAGTGGAATAGAAATCATGAAAAAGAATAGAAAAGTGGAAGAAATTTTTGATTTAACAAACGGGCCAGGAAAGTTAACTAAAGCTCTAAAAATAACAAAAAAGTTTAATGGAATTTTTGTTTTTAATAAAAGTTCCCCGATTTTTGTTGTAGATGGAGAAAAAAATGTTAAAGTAGCTTCTTCCCATAGAATTGGTGTTACAAAAGATTTGAAGAAAAAATTAAGGTTTTTTATAAAAGGAAATAAATTTGTTTCTAGGTAGCTTTATGATGCGAGTTGGTACTTCAGGTTGGGCATACAGCTGGAACCCAGACGGCTTTGATTGGTACGTTCAGAATTCTGGTTTAAATGCGATTGAATTAAATGCAAGCTTTTATCGTTTCCCCTTTCCAAATCAAGTAAAATCTTGGGCCTTAAAAACTCAAAAATTTAATCCAGATTTAAGGTGGAGCATTAAGGTTAATCGCTTAATTACCCATACTTTTAAATTTAACGAAAGAGCTTTTGAACTTTGGAAAAGATTTGAATCCATTTTCAAACCTCTAGAAAAAAACATTGATTTTTACCTTTTTCAATTACCACCAAATCTTACTCCAAAATTTTCTTCTAAGCTAGAAGAATTCGTGAAAAAAACAAAACTAGAAGAGAAGTTTGCTCTTGAAGTTAGGAATTTGGATTGGTTTAAGGAAGAATGGGTTGAGTGGGCTAGAAAATTAAAAATAACTTGGGTAAGCGTTGATTCTCCTGATTTTCCTTTGGAAGTTTATTGTTCAAACAAGATTGTTTACGAGAGAATGCACGGAAGAACTGCTTGGTATTCACACTATTATACTAATAAAGAATTAGAGGAAGTTAAGGGAAAAATTTTGAGAATAAATCCAGAAAAAGTTTATGTTTTCTTTAACAACGATCATGCAATGTTGGAGAATGCCCGAAGAATGCTTGAACTTTTAACTAGAGGAGAGATTTCAAGAAAAGAAAGTAAAATGCTTAAATTAAACTTAAAATTTTATTCTTTTCTGAAGAATAAATTTAAATCACTTAAGTAAACGAAAACCATTTAAATTAATGTGTTTATAATTTTTAAAATAATAGGTGGTAAAAATTATTATTCCTGTAAGATGTTTCACTTGTGGAAAACCCATCGGCCATCTTTGGGAAGAATATAAGAAAAGAGTTTCGCAAGGAGAGCATGCTGGAAAAGTTTTGGATGATTTAGGACTAAAAAGATATTGTTGTAGACAAGTTTTTTTAGGGCATGTTGATTTGATTAAAGATGTGGCCAAATTCAAACCATAGTGATGGGATGATGTGGCCAAAGGATAGGTTAACGCGTTTTGAATTTGCTCGCTTAATAGGAGCAAGAGCTTTGCAAATTGCTTTGGGTGCTCCGATTTTAGTTAAAACTGATTTGAAAGATCCAGCAGAAATTGCCAAGCTTGAATTTAAAAATAAAATATTACCCATGACTGTAAAAAGGAGATTGCCTTCTGGAGAAGAGATGAGCATAGAAATAAAAAAAGCAGTAGAAAATTGGCTGGAAGAGCACAAAGGAGAAATTTAGCTAACAATATTTTGCTGAAATTTTCTTGGTTCCGTTTCATTTTGGGATCA
>CALIKW010000022.1 GCA_938017915.1 uncultured archaeon
TTCTTTAGTAAATCTTCCTATGCTTAATCTCAAGCTTCCATGAGCTTGATGAGGCTTTAAACCAATTGCAAGCAAAACATGACTAGGCTCAAGACTTTCTGAAGAACAAGCTGAGCCTGTTGATGCAGCCAATCCTTTTTGGTCTAAATACATAACAAGAGCTTCACCTTCTATAAATTCGAACCAGAAATTAGAAATATTTGGCAGCCTTTTTTCAGGATGTCCGTTTAAATGTGAGTTTTCAATTTTTAAAACCCCCTTTTCAAGTTTTTTTCTCAATTTATTAAGCTTCTTACTTTCTTTTTTCATCCCTCTTCTTGCAATTTCAGCTGCTTCGCTAAAACCAACTATTCCTGCTACATTTACTGTTGAGGAGCGCAAACCAAATTCATGTCCTCCTCCATGTAGCAACGGCTCAATTTTTACTCCTTCTCTTACAAATAAGCAACCAACTCCTTTTGGACCATAAATTTTATGAGAGCTTGCTGTTAATAAGTCAACATTAAACTTCTCAACATCTATTAAAATTTTACCAAAACTTTGGGCTGCATCAGTATGAAAGTAAACTCCATGATGTCTACAAATTTTTCCTATTTCTTCTATAGGTTCAATTGTTCCTATTTCATTATTTGCATGCATAACTGAAACTAAGATTGTATCTTTTCTAATCGAATTTTCAAGCTCATTCAAATCAACTATTCCAAACTTATCCACTTTCAAGTAAGTTACCTCAAAACCCTGCTTTTTTAGCCATTCAACAGAATTTAGAACGCAATGATGTTCTATCGAGGAAATTATTATGTGTTTACCCCTTTCCTTATTTGCAAAAGCAACTCCTTTTATTGCTAAATTGTTACTTTCAGTTGCGCTTCCAGTAAAAATTATTTCATTTGGATTAGCATTTATAAGATTTGCAATTTTTTCTCTTGATTCTTCCAATGCTTTTTTTGCCTCTCTTCCTATAGAATATAAGCTCATGGTATTACCAAACTTCTTCGAAAAGTAAGGGAGCATAGCTTTAAGAACCCTTGGGTCTACAGGAGTAGTTGCTGCATAATCCATGTAAACTCTCATGAAAAAATAAGGGTGTTATGAGCATTTAAGCTTTAGCACAAAAAGATAAACATGAAACTATTTTGCGAAATCGTTATTTCAGGCTACCATCAGTAAATTTTTGATAGCAGAGGAGTTAAGGAAAAATATAAGCTGGGTCAAAGTTACTAAGTAAATTTATCCTTAACTTCATGCAAAATACAACCAGCTTTTAAATTTAGATAAAAAATTTAATTTATGGAAATAGATTTGGATGAAATTGAGCCAGAAGAAAAGAGGAAAAAGGGTAGGAGAGTTTATAAAAAAGGATTTAAGAGAAGGTATAAATCTTATAAGTATTAGTTTTTAATTAAATTTTAACTGCTTTGGCAGGAGGTCTTTATGACCGAGAAAATATTAAAAGCTATTAAAGAACTAAGAGAAAAATCCAAGAAAAGGAATTTTATCCAAACCTTTGATTTAATTGTTAATTTAAAGGAAATGGATTTAAAAAAACCTGAGAATAAGTTTACTGAAGATTTAATTTTACCACACGGAAAAGGAAAGGAAGCAAAAATTATAATATTTAGCGATGTGATAAAAGAAGAGGATGTTAATTGCCCTGTTTTAAAAAGTTCTGACATAGAAATTTTAGCAAAGAATAAAAGAGAAGCAAAGAAGTTAGTAAAGAGAACTGATTTTTTCCTAGCTGAGCCAAAGCTCATGCCTACTATAGGCAAAATGCTAGGTCAATTCTTAGCACCAAAGGGAAAGATGCCTAAGATAATTAGCGGAGATGTTAAAAAAATGATAGAAGATTATAAGAAAGCAGTAAGGATTAGGATTAAGGACTCGCCAGTAATTCAATGTCCTGTTGGAAATGAAGGAATGGAAGATAGAGAAGTTGCAGATAATATAAAGGCAGTTATAGAATTTTTGAGCGGAAGACTTCCGAAAGGGGAAAAGAACATTGCAGAAGTTTTTTTAAAATTTACTATGAGTAAACCAGTTAAGGTTGAGGTGTAAAAATGGTTAAGGAAGAAAAGATAAAGGTTGTTGAAGAGTTAAAGAATTTGCTGGAAAGTTATACAACAATATGCTTAATAGATATAGTAAAAATGCCGTCAAAGCAATTGCAGGAAATAAGGAAGAAAATTAGGGGAGAAGCGTTGATTAAAATTGTGAAGAAGAATTTGCTTAAAAAAGCTATGGAAAAAGTTGAGAAAAAAGATTTGAAAAATTTTGAGGATGAAATACCACTTCAGCCTGGTTTAATTTTAACCAATTTAGAGCCCTTTTCTATTTACAAAAAAATAAACGAGCTCAAATCATTTGTTTTTGCAAAAGAGGGTGATGTAGCACCAGCTGATATTTGGGTTAGAGCAGGTCCCACAAGCTTACCTCCTGGACCAGTTATAAGCGAATTCTCGAAGGCAAAAATTCCTGCAGGTGTTGAGGGAGGAAAAATTGTGATTAAGAAGGATGTTTTAGTAGCAAAAAAAGGAGAAATTATTCCTGCTTCTTTAGCAAATATCCTGAGAAAGCTTAACATACAGCCAATTAAAGTTGGGTTGAACATAGTTTCAATTTATTCAAACGGCTCAATTTATAGAAAAGATGTTTTAGAACTTATTAACGTTTATCCAGAAAAAATAAAAGAAGGCTTTTCCAGAGCTTTAAGCTTGTCAATCGGAATTTGTTACCCAACAAATGAAAATATAGGATTTTTGTTGAGTAAAGCAGTTAACATAGCAAAAAATCTTGAAAATTTAATAAAAAGCTAAAAGTATTTAAGTGTATTTGATTAATGAAAATAGAGGTGGTAAATGGTGCAAGAAATTTATGCTGCCTTGCTTTTGAATGAAAGCAAGCAACCCATAACTATAGAAAATTTAACAAAAGTTTTACAAGCAGCAGGAGTTCAGCCAGACGAAGGAAAATTAAAAGCTTTAGTTGCAAGCTTAGAAGGCAAGAATATAGATGAAATAATAAAGGAAGCCTCAACTATTCAGGTTGCAACTAAAGCTGAAGAAAAAAAAGAAGAAAAAAAAGAAGAGGAGGAGAAGAAAGCAGAAGAAGCAGTTGCTGGTTTGAGTAGCTTGTTCGGCTAGCTAGTGAAATTTATGGAAAAATTGATTGAATTAGCTCAAAAGATAGAAGAGGAAAGTTTAAGGGAAAAGGTTATAAGTTTTCTTAAAAATCCAAAGCTGTCGCACGAAGATTTTAAGAAATACCCTAGAATGAAAATTGAGGAAGCTGTTTCTCTTTTTACTGTTTCATCCTCATCTGGTCAAATTACTGTTGAAAGAGAAATACTTAATCATACAATAGCAGTAACTGAACTTTGCTTAAAAGTTTCAGAAGTTTTGGAAAAAAGGTATGGATTAAAAATAAAAAAAGATTATTTAATAGCAGCAAGTTTGTTGCACGACATAACAAAAGCCTTTGAGTGGAAGAAGGGAAAAAAAGGAATAGAGCATACAGGAATTTTGCTCGACCATACTTTTCTTGGAGTAGCAGAGCTTTATGCTAGAAAATTTCCTGAAGAAGTTATACATATAATTGCCTCTCATTTTGGAGAAGCAGGACCCACACCCCCAAGAACTTTAGAAGCTGTAATACTGCATTATTGCGATTCTTTTCTTTCAATGGTTGAGTTTCAAATAAAGAAAAAAGCAGAAGAAGGTATTCAGTTAATTCTTTTTGATGAAGAAATGCTAAAAGATGTTGTGGAAAAAATTGCAAAGGAAGAAATGGGCAAAAATTCAAAATAAATTAAAAATTCTTCCTTTTAATTCTAAATAAAAGCAAAATTTTATTTATTTTCTGTTTTTACAGGAAATGAGGTGTCGCGAAAAAGAGGTATAATTAAATTATTAACTTTTAATGGAGAGAAATGAGATGCTTGAGGTGTAACTCACCAAGAATTTTAAGGTTTATAGATGGATTTGGTGTAAGAAGAGCTTTTTGTAGAGATTGTTGGATGAGCATACCAGAAAGTAGCTTAAAGCTTAACCTTCAGAAAAATCTTAACCAATTCAGCTTAAAGGTTGATGTACATGGAGAAGATTGGGGAAATAAACATAAGTTTGCTTAAAGATAGGAACAAACTTAAGTGTAGAGTTAATTTGGTTGGAAGGAATAGAGTTTTTGGGTTTATAAAACCAGTAGATTTTTAGTTTTTCCTTTTTCATCCTTGAACTACAAAAAATCCATGATCTTTTTCAAAAGGATCTAATTTAACAAAATCAAGAATTTCGAACTTATTTTCTTCCAATTTCTTCTTCACTTCCTTATAAATTTCCTCAGGCTTTTTAAGCACATCTATACTCCTGCTTTTAATTGCAATCATCCCATAACCATTTTTTTTCAAAAATTTTTTGCAGTTCCTCATAAAAATTTCAACTTCTTGAGGGTCAGCAACATCGCAATAAACCAAATCAACTTTCCCAAAAATTAAATTCTCGTATTTTTCTGGCATCCTAGCATCTGCTAAAATCGGAATTATGTTTCCTCTTTTTTCTGCATGCGGTATTAACTCTCTTAAAACTCTTTCGCTTATTTCTATTCCATAAATAATTCCATTTTTTCCTAAAATATCAGAAAAGTGGGAGGAAGTAGTACCTGAAGCAATTCCTAAATAAAGAACTTTTATTCCTTTTTTAACAGGAAAAACTTTTAATCCCTTTTTAATTGCTGCACTTGGTTTGCTTCTCCAAGGATCCCAAATTCTGTATTCTATACCTTTAATTTGGATTAGCTCTTCTCCATAAACCCTTTCCCCAGGAGTGAGGTTAATTGTGGCAATTTTTCCATTAATTTTAAACACACCTTCAAACTTAGTTTCCTTTAACTTCATAAGCTCACTTTTTAGTTAGAATTTCTTTTATTCTCTCTTCCAATTCCTTCTTTAATTTTTCACCTCTGTTTTCCTTAGAATAACAATCAATCTTTGCTGCCATACTTAGTTTTGAAGCCAGAGCCCTAGCAACCTTTCCCCTATATTTTTCAGGAGCTTTTTGAACATAAGTGCTCATAAAAATTAAGCCATGCTTAGGAAGTTTGCCTTTTCCTCGTAAGTATTTAAACAAAGCTTTCTCTGCTCCTAAAAGTTGAATCGTGCTTGAAGTCATCTTTGCTAATTTTTCTAATCCTCCAGCTTTTGCTATGAGCTTAGCAGAAAGCACTGCTCCTAACAATTCTGTAAGGTTTGGTGCTATATCTCTTAAAACCTTTTCCAAATATTTTTCGATTTTTTCCTTTAATGAATAAAGATTCACGATTTGGGAAGAAAATTCTTGAATAACTCTTATATCTTCTTCCTTCAACTCAGCTCCCATGCTTTTTTCAGCAAAATCTTTTAATTCTTTTATCTTATCTCTTGAACCAAACTCTTTAATAATTTTTGCAAATTTTTCATGATCTTTTATTATTCTATCCATTTCTGGAAAATGAAGGGAATACCATTCCCTTAACCTTTCAATAAAAATGTTCAAGCACTTATTAATTTCATCTATTGCATTTATTGCTTGAACTACAAGCTTATCCCTTTCTACAGCTTTTTTTATTTTCTCTTTTGTTAATTCTATTCCAATTTTAGTTAAAAGTTGGTTTAGCTCTGCCTCACTTTCTATAAACTTATATTCTATCGCTAAATTGCTTAAATTTTCTTTAACAAAATTTTC
>CALIKW010000023.1 GCA_938017915.1 uncultured archaeon
AAAGAAATTGGAGAAACTGTAAGGTTAGTTTACTCCAAAGCTGATGAAGAATGTGAAAGACTTGCCAGGTTTATCTTAGAAGAATGTTGGAAAAGAGGAGCTCATGTTACTGATTTAACTTATAGTTCAAGAGATTCTAGAAGGCATTTGGAGCTAATCCCTTTCGATACAGCTGCTGAATTGCCACTTACAGCAAAGCTTTTTGCAGGGGCTTATGACGTAAGAATTTTTTTGGGTGGCGATGAAGATTTAAACTGGCTTAGGGGATTAGAAAAAAAAGCCAAATTAAGAGCACCAGCCTCTCAAAAGATTAGGAACATAATAGATAGAAAAAAGGTTAGATGGTGCTACTTTGGATGGCCTATTAAAAAACCAAAAAATCAAGTATTAGTTCCTTTTTCAACTTATAAAAAAGTATTTTATTCTTCTATAAAGGCAACTTTTTCAAAAAGAGTTAGGGAATTATGCAAATATTATAAAAAAGTTTTGGAAAATGGTGATAAGGTAAGGATTACTGCAAAAGATGGAACAGATTTAAGTTTCAGAATCAAGGGAAGGCCAATTTTGATTGCTGATGGTGTTATTGATGAGGAAGATATTAAAAAGGGGGATATTGGATTAAACATCCCAGATGGGGAAGTTTTTCTTGCCCCACTAGAAAATTCTGCAAATGGTTTTATAATTTTCGATTGGGTTGTTATTCATGGCTTTGGTTTAGTAAAAAATTTAAAAGTTAAGTTTAAAAATGGAAAAATTGCTTGGTTCGATTCACCACAAAAGAAAATATTCCAAAAATTTTTGGATTCGAATACTGGTGATAAAGATAAAATTGCTGAATTTGGGATAGGAACAAATCCATTAGCAAAACTCGTAGGAGAAACCATAATTGATGAGAAGGTCTTTGGAACTATTCACATAGCCATAGGAAGCAACACAGGAGCTTACCATGGAAAGAATAAAGCATCTTCTCATCAAGATATGATTAAGATTATGAAAGGAATGGATGGGAATGTATATGTTGATGGGAAGCTTGTGATGAAAAATGGGATGCCAGTGAGAAAATGAACTTAATTGAGAACATCTTAAAAAATTCAGTCCTTTTAAAGCCAGGAGAAAATGTTCTAATAGTTTTTGATGAAGAAAAAGAAGATATAGCAAGCTTATTTTTTAAAAGTTGTGAAAAGCTTGGAGCTGAAGTTTATTCATCAAAAATTAAGGTTAGAAAGGAAACAGAAAGAGAACCACCTTTAGCCATAAAAGAAGCGATGAAATTTTCTGATGTTGTCCTAGCAATAACCTCAATTTCCCTTACTCATACTAAGGCTGTTAGGGAAGCTAGAAAGTATGGAGCAAGAATAGCTACCATGCCAGGAATTAATAAAAGAATGTTCCCTGCTTTAAACTTGAACTACAAAAAATTAAGTGAAGAATGCAAAAAATTTGCAAAAATATTTGAAAAAGCTAAAATTATAAAGATAAAAACAAAACTTGGAAGTAATGTTATTCTGAAAAAAGGAAAAAGGAAAGTTCAGGTGGATGACGGAATTTTAGATAAGCCAGGGAGCTTACATAACTTGCCGGCAGGAGAAGTTGGCATTGCACCTTTGGAAAATTCAAGCTACGGAAAAATAGTTTTTGATACTTGTGTTGTAGGGGTTGGAAAAATTAAAACTCCGATTGAAGTTGATGTGAGAAAAGGAAAAATAGTAAAAATTTTTGGAAGAGAAGAAGCAAAGAAGTTAAAAGAAATTTTAAGAAAAGCTGGTAAAAATTCTAAAGTTCTTTGTGAATTTTCGGTTGGAATGAACAGAAAGGCAAAAATTATCGGAAATGTTCTAAATGATGAAAAGGCTTATGGTACATGCCACTTTGCTTTTGGTAATAATAAGAGCATAGGAGGGAAGAATGAGAGCAAAGTACATATAGATGGAGTTTTAAAAAGTCCAGACATATGGTTTGACGATAAACTGATAATGAAAAATGGGAG
This sequence comes from uncultured archaeon, assembly GCA_938017915.1. Lineage (GTDB taxonomy): Archaea > Aenigmatarchaeota > Aenigmatarchaeia > CG10238-14 > SCSR01 > CALIKW01. Next base: position 1,988 of record CALIKW010000023.1, read on the forward strand.
GCTAGTAATTTGAAAAAAGCAATTGGTAGAAAAAACTTGAGAAAAGTTTGGGATTTCATGAAATCAAAAAATTTGGACTTAATAATCTTTAAATCTCCTGATGCGAATGTTGCCTATTTTTCAAATTTTTTCGGCTCTTGCTTGCTCGCAATAAGCAAAGAAAAAAGAGTTTTGATTGTTGATCCTTTGGAAGCTGAGAGAGCAAAAATTCAGGCTGATGTTGAGGAAATTTTGAACATAAAGAAATTTGAGTTTAGCTACTCAAAATCTTTAAAGAAAAACTTTACTTTTAAAAGAATTGGCATTGTTAAATCTTCTTTCTCACTCAAGCTTTTTGAAGAGCTGAGCAAAACTAAAGTCAAGTTTTTTGATATAGAGGATTTTGTTGCAAAGCTTAGAGCAGTAAAGTTTAAAGAAGAAATTAAGCTCCTGAAAAAATCAGCCAAGATAGCAAATTCTGGAATAAAGGTAGTAAAGGAGGAATTGGAGAGAAGTAAAATTAAGGAGGATGAACTTGCAAGAAATTTGGAAAATTTTTTAAGGAAAAGAGCAGATAGTCTTGCCTTTGAAGTTTTAGTTGCTTCAGGAAAAAGGTCCTCTTTCCCCCATCCCTACCCTTCATCCTCAAAAAATTTGATAAAGGGTTTTGGTTACGTTGATTTTGGCACTGTGGTTAAAGGATATTGCTCAGACGTAACAGTACCGTTTTTTAAAGGTAGGGCAAGCGAAAAGGAGAGGAAAATTGTGAAAATTCTTGAAGAGGCTTATGAGATTGCAATTAGCTCTATTAAACCTAAAGTTCCAACTTGGAAGCCTTATGAAGTGGTAGAAAAATTTTTGAAAATAAAAGGATTGGAACTAAAGCATGGCTTGGGCCATGGTCTTGGTTTAACTGTTCACGACTTTCCTTCTATTTCAATCAAGAAAAAATGCATGCCTATGAACTTTGAAAAGAACATGGTTTTTACGATTGAGCCAGGAATTTACTTAAATTCATTCGGAATAAGACTTGAAAATGATTTTTTATTAAAGAAAAGGTTAATTAAGTTAACCAATTCAAATTTTATTTGGTGCTAAATGCTTAGAGAATTGTTAAGAATTTTAGGAATTTACAAAATTTATGAAAAATGGTTAGAAAATCAAGTTAAAGACGAAATGCCTAGGCATGTGGCAATAATCCTTGATGGTAACAGAAGATTTGCTAAAAGCAAGGGAATTGATTTAAATTCTGCTTATGAGTATGGTGCTAAAAATGTGGAAAAACTTCTTGAATGGTGCTTGGAACTTAAAATACCTTCTCTTACTCTTTATTGCCTTTCAACCGAAAATTTGAAAAGGAGAAAAGAAGAGCTAGAACCTGTTTTGAATGTTATAAGAAGTAATTTAGAAAAGGCTTTGGAAGATGAGAGAATTTACAAGGAAGGAGTTAGGATTAACATCTTAGGTAATAAGGAATTGCTCCCAAGCAATTTGAGAGAACTTGCTGAAAAAGTTGAAGAAAAAACAAGGAAAAATGAAAAGTTTAACCTAAACCTTGCAATAGGCTATGGCGGAAGGAACGAAATTCTGGATGCTGTTAAAAAAATAGCTAAAGAAGTAAAAGCTGGCAATTTAAAAGTAGAAAATTTAAATGAAAAAACTTTTGAAAAATTTTTATACACATCTTCCTTACCCTATCCTGAGCCCGACCTCGTAATAAGAACTTCTGGAGAAGAAAGAATAAGCAATTTTTTGCTATGGCAAACTGCCTATAGCGAATTAACTTTTCTGGATATTTATTGGCCTGAGTTTAGGAAAATAGATTTACTCAGAGCAATAAGAACTTATCAAAGAAGGAAGAGGAAGTTTGGAATTTAAACAAAAACCCTAATTCTCTTATTCGAGAGAATTGCTTTAAGCAATTCACTTCCTGTTTCAGAGGATTTGTTAACCCTAATCCTACCCTTTTTACCTATGGTAGCAGAAAACAAAAAATTATTTTCTATGTAAATGCTTGCTATTTTTCCTACTAAATCCTTACTAAACCTTAACCCTATGCTATTACCTGACTCTTCTATTTCAAAATAGACTTCCCTTCCAAGAGCAGGTATTCTTGGTTTTACATCTATTTTTACTCCAAGCCTTTTCTCCAGTTTTGAAATGTTGCTACCATTCTTACCTATTAGGTAAGGTATAACTCTATTTTCAACTTTTATCACAGCTTTTTCGCCAGAAGCAAATTCAATTTCTGCATTCGGATCATACTTTCTTACTTCTTCAAAAATTCTTTCCTTTGCAAGCTTTTCTATAGCACTAGCCTTTTCTCTCTCACTTACAGAAACCACAATATTTTCCTCACCAAAAGTGTAAATTTCGTACTCAAGCTTTCCTGTCTCAAAATCCCTAACTTCTACCACAGGTCTTGCAAGATCTTCCTCTGTCATGCCTGTAGGAACCTTAACCTTCATGCTTAATTCATAAACTTTTTTTACTTCTCCATCTTTCACAAAAATTACAGTATCTATGATATGAGGAATCATTCCAAGCTCAACCTTTCCCATAAATCTTTGAATAGCATCTATAGCATTACTTGAATGAACTACACCAACCATTCCAACTCCAGCTAAGCGCATATCTGCAAAAATTTCAAAATCCTTTGACTTCCTAACTTCATCAAAAATAGAGTAATCTGGCCTTACTAAAAGTAAAATATCTGCAGTTTTTTCAAAACTTCCTTCTAAAGGAGAATATTGGGTTATTTCATCGCTAACTTGCAAATCTCTTGGCGACTCTAAAGTTTTAACTATTTTACCCTGACTTCTATAAAATTCTGCTAAGCTTGAGGCAAGACAACTTTTTCCTGCTCCTGGTGGGCCAGCTATTAATATCCCTTCAGCCCTTTCTTTTAACCTTTCCATAAGCTTCTCAGAAAGCTTATAATCCTCAAGTTTAAGCTTAATTAGCGGTCTAACTACAGTAACCTCAAGTCCATCAGAAAAAGGTGGTCTTGCTATAGCAATTCTATAATTTCCAAGTTGTATAACAGTTGCTCCGCTTCTTGCAATTTCCACATAACCTTCTTCACTAACCCTAGTTGCTTCAAGTATTTCCTTCACAATTTTTTCCAATTCTTCTATACTACAAACCTCTTCTCTTAATTTAACAAGCTTAAAATTTCCAGGCTTACCCTTCTTTGCGTATGGTGGAACGTTTTCTTTTAAGTGAATGCTTAAAGTTTCCTCATCGAAAAATTTCTCAAATTCTAAGCCAGTTGTTTTAACTTCAGCAGGAATGTACTTTACATTTATCCCTTCTGCTTCAGCTACCAAAGCTTGAACATAATCTGCTGTTAATAGGGTAGCTTTTTCTCTTTTTGCAACATCCCTAATTATAGCATCTATTCTTCCTGAATGTGCAAGCTTTATATCCTCTAAGCTCGGCCTTTCCCCAGCAAACCTTATTTTAATACCTTTTTTCTTGCATATTTCTCTGACCTTTTTAAGTTCGTCCAAACCAACAAAGCCTGGTTCCCTTCCTTTAGATGCTTGCGCCTGCAATTCATCCAAAACAGCAATGGGTATAATAACCTCTAAATCCTTCTCCTTCTTAATAATTTCACTTAATTTTCCATCTATTATTATGGAAGTATCACAAGCGATCCTTTTTACCATATTCTCATTTTTCATTTAGATTTGTTAGATTTAAAATTATGGATTTTTAAATTCCTTTAACATTTTTTCAACTTTTAAAATATTTTAGAAATTCCTTGTAAAAACCTTTAAGAAAAATATTTTTT
>CALIKW010000024.1 GCA_938017915.1 uncultured archaeon
ATCATGCTTTTAATAGCTTTAAAAACACATTCTTCTCTTCCGCATCTTATGCTCATTAAATAAATAATCAATAAAAAAGATTTATAAGTATAAAAGGAAAAGTGAAAATTTATGAGTTTGCAGAAGAAATTGGCAGCAAAGATATTGAAAGTTGGAAAAAGCAGGATTTGGCTTGATCCGAACAAAAAAAAGGAGATAGAAGAAGCTATAACAAGAGCTGATATAAAAAAGCTCATTCAAAAGGGTTACATAAAAGTTTTGCCAGAAAAGATAAGGAAAAAGAAGGAAAAAAGAAAAAAAAGGGTTGGAAGTAGGAAAGGGAGTAAATATTCAATAATTTCAAGGAAGAAAAGATGGGTTTTTACTGTAAGAGCTTTAAGAAAATTTTTAAAAGAACTTAAGGAAAAAAACATGATAAATCAAGAAACTTTTAAGAAAACTTATAAGCTTGTAAAAGGTGGTATGTTCAGGAGCAAATCGCACTTGAAAATTTACTTGGAGCAAAGAGGATTGATTAAAAAAGTGGGAAAATGAAAGTTTCACCAACTTATAGAATGAAATTTAAAAGAGCAAGAGAAGGTAAAACAAATTATAGAAAAAGGCTTAAGTTGTTAAGTTCTAGAAAGCCTAGGTTAGTAGTAAGAAAGAGTTTAAAATACATAAGAGCTCAAATAATTGAGTTTGATAAAAAAGGAGATAAAACCATAGCTTCAGCATTCTCAAAAGAACTTAAAAAATTTGGTTGGAAGCATTCTTTTAAAAATTTACCAGCAAGCTATTTAACCGGTTTGCTCATAGGTAAGAGAGCGATTGAAAAAGGGATTAAAGAAGCAATTTTGGATATGGGCTTACATCCTTCAACCAAAGGATCAAAAATTTATGCTTGCGTAAAAGGTGCTTTGGATGCTGGGCTTAAGGTGCCTGTAAATGAGAAAGTGCTTCCGAGTGAGGAAAGAATTAAGGGCGAACATATAGGAAAAAATTTATCAGAAGATTTTGAGAAGATAAAGGAAAAGGTTTTGGGTGGATAAAATGGTGGAGGAGAAAGAGGAAATAAAATTAGAAAAAACCTCTAGCTTAGAATCTTGGATACCAAAAACACCTTTAGGTGAAAAAGTTTTGAAGGGAGAAATTAAGGATATCAATGAAATTTTTGAAGCTGGGTATATAATAAAAGAGCCGGAAATAGTTGATATGCTTGTCCCAAATTTAAAAAGTGAGCTAATATTTGTTGGTGGAAGAACAGGGAAGGGCGGTGGTGCGCAGAGGATTCCGATAAAAATCACAGCAAAAATGCACAAATCCGGAAGGAGGTTCAGGATGACAGCATTTGTTGTTGTTGGTAACGAAGATGGTTTAGTGGGTGTTGGAAAGGGGAGTGCTCTTGAAGCAAGAACTGCTGTTGAAAAGGCAGTAAGAAAAGCTAAGATGAATTTGATTAGAGTAAAGAGAGGATGCGGAAGCTGGGAGTGTGGATGTGGAGGGAACCATTCAATTCCGTTTAAGGTTGAGGGAAAAAGCGGGTCTGTGAGAGTTATACTTATACCAGGACCAAAAGGGTTGGGATTGGTTGCAAGTGATGAAGCAAAAAAAATCCTAAGACTTGCTGGAATAAAGGATGTTTGGGTAAAGAGCTTTGGTAATACAAGCATGAGAATGAATTTAATAAAAGCAATTTTTAACGCTTTTAAGAATTTGTACTTGTTTGAAAGGTGAGTTTGTGTTTGCTGTTGTAAGGATTAGGGGAAGAGTTGGTGTGAGGAAAGAAATAGAAGATACTTTAAAAATGCTTAGGTTGGAAAAGGTGAATAATTGTGTTTTAATAGAAGAGAGCCCTAGCTTTAAGGGTATGCTGCAAAAAGTAAGAGATTTCATAACTTGGGGAGAAATTAAAAAGGAAGTTTTGGTCAGAATGTTAAGAAAAAGGTTAAGGCTTAAAGGAAATAAAAGGGTTGATGAAAAAGTTCTAAGGGAAATGGGTTTTAATTCTTTTGAGGAACTTGCGAATGCGTTGTTTGAAGGAAAAGTTAAGTTGAGGGATTTAAAAATGATTAATCCTGTTTTCAGGCTTACTCCACCATCAAAGGGATTTAAATCTGTAAAGGAACATTGGCCAAAAGGTGATTTGGGTTATAGGGGAGAAGAAATAAATGAACTAATAGAGAGGATGATATGACTAAATTAAGTTAAAAGTAAAAGTGAATAGTATGGTAGTAAGAAGAGAAAAGAAACGCAGACGCGGTGAAAGAACTTATCATGGTAGCCACAAAAAGTGGCGTGGTGGAGGCTCAAGAGGAGGAAGAGGTAAGGCTGGTCTTCACAAGCATAAATGGTCTTATACTGTAAAGTATGAGCCAGAACATTTTGGAAAAATGGGATTTAAAAGACCACGAGCAGTTAGAAAAAGGCTTAAATCAATAAATTTAAAAGAATTGGATGAAAAAGTAGAAGAACTAATTGAGAAAAAGATGGTTGAAGAAATAGACGGAAAGATAAAGATAAACCTGTTAAAACTTGGATTTGAAAAACTTCTTGGCTCAGGAGAAATTACTAAACCTTTAATCGTAGAGGCAAAATGCTTTTCTAAAAAAGCTGTGGAGAAATTGGAAAAGGTTGGGGGAAAGGCTATTAAGATTTAATTGTTAAAATTTTTAAAATTAAAAGGAATTAGTATGGTGATAGAAAAAATTGGAAGATTTTTACCAACTGTAGAAAAGCCTACTTACAAGCAAAGTCTGAACAAAAGATTAGCTTGGACTGGAGTTGCCTTAATAATTTATCTCATTTGCTCTTATGTAACGATTTATGGAATAGAGAGAAGAACTTATGAGCAATTTAGGTTTTTTGAATTGGTTTTAGGTTCTAAGTTTGGCAGCTTAATGACGCTAGGAATTGGGCCAATAGTAACAGCTGGAATACTTCTTCAGCTTCTAGTTGGTTCCAAAATAATAAATTGGGATATGAGTAAAGAGGAAGATAGAAAAAAATACCAAACTTGGAATAAGTTTTTATCCATAATTTTATGTTTTGTTACAGCAGCAGGTTATGTTATGGCTGGGACACTGGGTGAAATAAAGGGTGGAATTTTTACCTTTCTTTTTGTGATCTTTCAATT
>CALIKW010000025.1 GCA_938017915.1 uncultured archaeon
TTCAAATCTTTTACTTCTGTTCTTTCAATCAAAATTGCTCCATTTCTCTTTGCTTCACCCAGTAAATAATACATAAAAGTACTTTGCTCAACTATTCCTGTGTTTGGTGAAAATAAAGCCTTTTCTGCTTCTACAAAAGGTTCAAGTTTTTTTAATTCTTCTCTATCTAAAAATTTTAGTTCAGCACCATTTTCACTCCCAACTTTAAAAAGATTTTCCAAGATTTTTATTTCATCCTCATTCGTAGCAACTATAAGCTTTCCAAGCTTTTTGTTAGGAATTCTATATTTTTCACAAAACTCGTAAATTTTTTTATTTCCTTCAACACAAAGCCTTGCTTTCAAAGAATTTTTCGGATAATAAATTCCAGCATGAATTACGCCACTATTTCTACTGCTTGTTTCACTTCCGTATTTTTCATTTTTCTCTACTAAATAAACTTCTTCCTTAAGCTTGGAAATTTCTCTTGCTATACTTAATCCAATTACTCCAGCTCCAATTATCACAACAGTGTTTGGCATAAATTACTTATTCGTTAGTTAATTTTAAAAATCCTTTTTCTTATTTATTTTTTATGGAAATTAAAACTCTGAAAATTGAGGTTCCAGAGGGCTGCAACGTAATAATCGGAAGAAGCCATTTTATTAAGAGTGTTGAGGATATTCATGAGTGCTTAGTAAATTGCGTCCCAAACATAAAGTTTGGTTTAGCTTTTTGTGAGGCTTCTGGTAAATGTTTGATAAGGCACTCAGGGAATGATGAAGAACTGGAAAAACTTGCAAGCCAGAAAGCACTTGAAATTGGTTGTGGTCATAGTTTCATAATTTTTATAAAAAATGCATATCCCATAAACATACTTCCAAGATTAAAAGAAGTTCCTGAAGTTGTTGAAATTTATGTTGCAACTTCAAATCCTATTGAACTAATAATAGCAGAAACTGAGCAGGGAAGGGCAATTTTAGGGATAGTTGATGGATTTAAGCCAAAAGGTATAGAAGGAAAAGAAGATGTAGAAGAGAGAAAAGAATTTTTAAGAAAAATTGGCTACAAGCTTTAGCTACTTTTGAGCTTGTTTTTCATAAACATTATACCAAAACTTGAAAGGATTATGCTAGATACTATAACTATTAGTACTATATCGCTATAAGTTTGGGCATTTGGTATACCGTATGCTAAAGGGAGTTGTGAAAGTACACCAGCAGCTAAACCACGAGGCATCATGAATTTCATGATATCTTTTTCTGTTTCATTAACCTCAAGTCTTAAAGTTAAAAGATTTACTGAAGCAACTCTTGCAAAATAGAGCAAAAGAGTTATGCAAACTCCCAATAAAATTAAGTAATAATTTAAAAAGGTTGTAATTACTCCTAGATAAACGAAAAAGAAAGTTCTTATTAGAAAGGAAACTTCTGAATGGAATTTTTCAACCTCTTTATCTATTACCAAAGCCTTATCAAATTTCATAATTTTTGAGATCCTTTTTCCGTTTGCTAGGACTATGCCAAACATTAAAGCAGCTATAGCTCCACTTCCACCAACCCATTCAGTTATTGAATAAAGTACTAACAAGATTGCTAAAGTAAGCATGTATTCGAACGGCTTTTTCTTCAGCCTTGAAATTATTCTTAAGGAAAGTACTCCTACTATCAAACCCAAAGTTATACCTATGGAAAATGAGCCCAGAATATTATTTGCAGCTTGAGAAAGGGAATAGCTCCCTTGTGATATAAAAATTGCTATTACTATTGCTAAAACTATGCATAAAGCATCTGTTATGGTAGATTCTAAATTGAGCCAAACCTTAATTTTTTCTTTAATAGGTAATCTTTGAGTTAGAGAAATTACTATGGGCGAGCTTGTACCACCTATTATGGAGCCAAGGAGCAAGCCATTAAGTATTGGCCAACCAAAAAGGGCATACATAAGAATTGAAACAAAAATCATCGAAACTAACAAACTAGAAATTGCTAAAAAGATAGAAACTGGTGATTCTTTTATTAGCACATCCAAGTTTGTGTGCAAACCTCCTTCAAAAAGTATAATCAAAATTGCTATTGAGGCAAAGTAAGGCGAGAATTCTCTAAGTAAAGAGGAGTCTAACAAGCCTAAGATTGGACCAAGAAGCAATCCTAGTATTAAGAGCCAAAGTATATCTGGAATCATGGTCCTTTGAAAAATGTAATTTCCAACAAAACCAAGTAAAATTATTAAACCTGTGCCAAACAAAATTGTTATAGGGTCCACAAATACTATTTGAAAGTTTTTTTATAAAAGTTTAAATTAATAAATTTAAAACTACTACTTTAGGTTTTTTGAATTTAAGTAGGCAAGCATCCACTTCGAAATCTTTTGCCTCTAATACACTTTCTCTTAAGCCAAAACATTTGGCCAATATTCTCTCAAATTATTTTCCACTATCTTCGGCATAAGCTCGTTTATTATTTTTTCAATCTCTTTTTCATATATCTTTCTTTCAGAAATATTGTATTTTTCTTCAGCATAATAGAAAATTTTCCCTAATGGTGAATTAACTTTGTAAATGAACTTATTTTTACCTAAAATATATATCTTCCTGATTATTCCAAAATGAACAAGATTAGATAAATATTGTTGAATAATGCTAGGATCATCTTTTTTTATCAATTTTTT
>CALIKW010000026.1 GCA_938017915.1 uncultured archaeon
GAAAAAATTTTGGAATTTTTCCAGTTGTCAAGCAAATAGATACTTTAGCAGCTGAATGGCCTGCCCAAACCAATTATCTTTACTTGACTTATAACGGGGAGAAAGATGACATAGAATTTCTTAAGAAAACAAAAGCTGTTGTTCTTGGTTCAGGCTGTTATAGAATAGGCTCGAGCGTAGAGTTTGATTGGTGTTGTGTAAACATGGCTTGGTCTTTAAAAAATAGAATAGAAGAAGTGATAATGATAAATTATAATCCTGAAACTGTCTCGACAGACTTTGATGTTTTGGATAAACTATACTTTGAGGAGCTAAGCCTAGAAAGAGTTTTAGATATAGTTGAAAAGGAAAATCCTTTGGGAGTGGTTGTTTCTGTTGGAGGACAAATACCAAACAACCTTGCTCCAAAACTTGCAAGTTTTGGGGTAAGAATTCTAGGTACAAGCGCAGAAAGTATAGACAAGGCAGAAGATAGGTCAAAGTTTAGCTCCTTGCTAAACGAATTAAAAATACCTCAACCAGCTTGGTGCAAAGTTGAAAGTATAGAAAAAGTAAAGGAATTTGCAAAAGAAGTAGGGTATCCTGTTCTTATTAGACCATCTTACGTTCTTTCAGGCTCTGCGATGAGAGTTGCTAGGAACGAAAAAGAGATAGAAGAATATTTGCAAGAAGCATCAAAAGTTTCAAAAGAATATCCAGTAGTTGTTTCTAAGTTTGTAGAAGGAGCAAAAGAAGTTGAGGTAGACGGAGTTTGCGACGGACAAAATGTTTTCATCGGAGCAATAATAGAGCATGTTGAACAGGCAGGAGTTCATTCAGGTGATGCTACCATGAGCATTCCTTCTATAAGCTTGAATGAAGATGTAAAAAGGAAAATTAGAACTTATGCTAAGAACATAGCAAGAAAACTCAAGATCGTAGGACCTTTCAACGTTCAATTCCTGGTTAAGGATGGAGAAGCTTATGTTATTGAATGCAACTTAAGAGCAAGTAGAAGCATGCCTTTTGTTTCTAAAACAGTAGGGATAAACCTTATGGAATTGAGTGCAAAAGCGATTCTTGGTGAGGAAATTCCTGACGGAGAAAAAATTCCAAAAAAATATGGAGTAAAATCTCCCCAATTTTCCTTCATGCGTCTTGAAAAGGCAGACCCAATTTTGGGGGTTGAGATGGTTTCGACTGGGGAAGTAGCATGCTTTGGTAAAAGTTTTGAAGAAGCTCTCATCAAATCTCTTGTAGCAAGTGGTGTTAACATACCAAAACCTGGAGATAAAGTGTTACTAGTTTCAGAAAATAGCTTAGGAGTAGAGATAGGAAGGATGCTTGAAAATAAAGGTTTCCAAGTTTTTGTTCCTTCAGAAAATTATCCCAATTTTACTGACTCGTTACTTAATGTGAAAGAAATAAAAGAAAATATAATAAGCTATTTAGCAAATAAAGAAATAAAACTAGTGATAAACTTGCCAGCACAAGAGAATGGTTTTGAATATTCTTTAAGAAGAAAGGCTGCCGAGTTCGGAATACCGATAATCACAAATTTTAACTTGCTTGAAAGGTTTTTGAGGGCAATATCATGAAGTTTAAAGGAAAAGATATCATATCAATAAGGGATTTTACTAAGGAAGAAATAGAAAAAATTCTTGATGAAGCAGAAAAAATGGAAGCCGCTTTAGCTAAAAACACAAATCTTGAACTGTTGAAAGGAAAAATTCTTGCAACTTTATTCTTTGAACCGAGCACAAGAACAAGGCTTTCTTTTGCTACCGCAATGCAAAAACTTGGTGGAAATGTTATAGGTTTTGATAATGTAGAAGCTACTTCTATAGCTAAAGGTGAAAGTTTAATCGATACCGTAAGAACAGCAGAAAAATATTGTGACCTAATAGTTATTCGCCACCCAAAAGAAGGTTCAGCAAGACTTGCTGCTGAAATTTCAGAAAAGCCTGTAATAAACGCAGGTGACGGAGCAAATCAACATCCAACTCAAACCCTTCTTGATCTGTATACTATAAGAAAACTTAAAGGAAGGATCGAAGGTTTGAACGTTGCTTTGGTTGGAGATTTAAAGTATGGAAGAGTGATGAAAAGTCTTGCTTATGCTTTAGCTATGTTTAAAGCTAACTTAACTTTAGTTTCTCCGCTTGGCTTAGAGCTTCCTGAGGAAATAACAAAAGAAATTATCGAAAAATTTGACGCAGAAATCATTCAAACAGACAACATTTTTTCAGGAATAAAAAACGCTGACGTAATATATGTTTGCAGAATTCAAAAAGAAAGGTTTGAAGATGTTTACGAAGCAGAAAAATTGCAGAAAAGTTTTAAGATAACTTCTCAAATGCTAGAGAAGACTAAGGAGGATGTTATAATTCTTCATGCTTTACCAAAAACTGTTGAGATAGAACCAAGCATAGATAAAACAAAAAAGGCAAAGTATTTTGAGCAAGTTTATTATGGAATTCCTGTAAGAATGGCAATTATTAATTTGGTGTGTCCATGAGCGAGAAAGAGTTGTTAGTAAGAAAAATAGAAAACGGAACAGTAATAGACCACATACCAGCTGGGATTGGTTTAAAGGTCGCATCTCTTTTAAACTTGGAAAAAAGCTCTTTTACTTCTGTCATTCTCATGAACGTTCAAAGTAAAAAATTGGGGAAGAAAGATATTGTAAAAGTAGAGAATAGAGAATTAACGGAAAAAGAAGTTAATAGAATAGCTTTGATAGCACCTTTTGCAACTATCAATATAATAAAAAACTGGAAGGTTGTTGAAAAAAGAAAAATTTCTTTGCCAAAAATTCTTGAGGAAGTGATAAAATGTCCAAATAAAAATTGCATAACAAATTACGAAGAAGTAGGCTCAAAGTTTATAGTCGAGAAAAAGGAACCTTTAAAACTTCGCTGCTATTTCTGTGAAAGGGTTTTTACAAAAGAAGAGGTAATTTTATAGGTTCGATTCTGAAAAAAATTTAATTTGAATCAAAAATTTTCTCATGATTCTATAGAAGATCTTGTCTTTCAAAATTTTAGTAATTCACTTCCTTAGCTTTTTCTATTTCTTTTGCGATTTTCGTGTGTTAAGAATTTTAATACTAAAATACACAAAGTTTTTATTCTTCCTTTTTAGTAAAACTTATGCGTGAATTCGT
>CALIKW010000027.1 GCA_938017915.1 uncultured archaeon
ATAGCTGAAAAACATCATGAAGAAAGATTTAAAAAACTGTTAAAGGAAGTGGAAGATAAAACTGTTTTTAAAAAGGAAAAAGAAGTTTGGTGGGTTTGTAGAGAATGTGGTTATGTACATTTCGGAAAAGAACCACCACAAGCATGCCCTTCATGCGGTCATCCAAAAAGCTTTTATCAAGTAAAATGCGAAGAATATTAGGAAGAAGGTGGAAAAATAACTAAGCTAAAGCAAATTTACAAGTGCAATGTATGTGGAAACATAGTTGAAGTTTTACATGCAGGAATTGGTCAATTAGTTTGTTGTGGGCAACCAATGCAATTAATAGAAGAGAAAACAGAAGATGTGGGTAAAGAAAAGCACGTACCAGTAATAGAAAAAAGTAAGAAAGGTGTGAAAGTTAGAGTTGGTTCTATTCCGCATCCCATGGAAGAGAAGCATTATATTGAATGGATAGAAATTTCTTTTAACGGAAGAACTTACAAGAAGTTTTTAAAACCGGGGGGAAAACCTGAAGCTGAATTCGAAATTAGAGCAGAAAAAATAGAGGCAAGAGAATACTGTAACATTCATGGCTTATGGAAGTTTTAGCCAAGCTCTAAAACTATTTTACACTTTTTTGAGTATTCTTCCATATCCCTTTCATTTCGCAATAGCTTTTTCAACAAAGAACAATAAAGCTCACGCGGATTTTCTGGACTAGTTGTAAGACTTTCACAACCTTTACACTCTTTATACTCCATAATAATTACTTCTTTTTTCTTAAATTATTTTCCAATTCTTTTGTAAGGAGGAAGTAGTTTAGAAGATCTAGAGAATTATACTTTAAATCTCTCACAATTTCCCTTGAGTTAAGAATTTCGTGCAAGAATTTTAATTTTGAATCTGTGTGATAATAATTCAAAACTTCTATTGTAGCTTCGCCGCTTTTCCCTTTTACAGGAGGAAGAACATAAGATAAAGCTGCTGAAAAGAATTGAGTATAGTAAGAGAAAAAAAGCTGAGGAACAACTCTTACAGGACCTACCAAATCCCTCTTCACAGCAAGCATAAGGCTAATTCTGCTATATCCTTCTTTCCTTGAAATACCTTTGCGAATTTGATTGATTAAATGCTCAATATTTTTTTCATTCATGAAATTAAAGTGCTCCTCAAAACTTGCTTGAAAATTCTCTTGATTAAACGGAAAATGAAAAGAAGAAAGCAAATCCTTTTTGAAAGAATCCTTTATTTTTTTAACACAAAACCTTATAGAAGGATCGCAAAATTCACCGATTAAAAGAGTAAACCACTCCTTCAAAAAATTTTTCTCATTCTTTCTTTCACTCAAGCCTAAAACACTTTCTAAGGCTTCCTCATAAGATTTTTCTTTAAAACCAGGCTTAAAGTAAGCTGAAATTACCTTCAAGCTTTCAGCCAAGCTTTTTACATCACTTTCCTTTTTCTTAATTTGGTTGTAAAATTTTTCTGCAAATTCCTTTATAGCTTTCCTTCTTTCTTCCACATTTTAAGATAAGTTAAAAACTAAATTAAGCTTTATTGTAAAATATTTTTTTCTTAGAGTTAGATTCGTACCTTATAATTCCGCTGAATGGTTCACCGTATCTTGGATCCAAAACTTTGAGTGTTTCGCTTATAGATAAAGCAGAAATCACAATATTAGTTGTAACTATGCTTGGATTTCTTTCCCATGCGCAAGAAGCTCTCTTTACTTTTATTAACCTGCTTATCCCCAAAACTTCTTCTAAATCTTTAGTTTTTCCTGGATATGTCGTAACAACCCTCCCTGCATCAAAAGTTACCCCGCTACTCACGTAAGGAATTTTAAATTTCAAAGATTTTTTCAGAATTTCGTACCTAGTTTCAAAATTGTCCACACCCTCAACTATAACATCAACGTCATTCAAAATAAAATCTTCCAAATCCTCAAACCTTTTTTTATAAGCTTCGAGTTTTAAGCTTGGGTTTATGAGCTTAAGCCTTTTCCTTCCTACTTCAACCTTCCACTTTCCAACGCTACAATAAAAAAGCCATTGTCTGTTTAAGTTTGTAGCTTCTATATAATCAGGATCCACAATCTTCATCCCATTTACCCCAAGACAAGAATAAATAGGAGCCTCCCAGCATCCTCCTGTGCCAAATCCTGCAATTAAAAGGTTGGAATTTTTTAATTCTGGCATTTCAGGGGAATTTTCGAAAAGCTCGAACTCGAATTCCTTTTCCTTATAAGCTAAGTCTACTTTTAAAGGATTAAAAAATTTTCTTACTTCATCAGAAATTATTCCAGCAGTTAACTCAGCTGTAACCAAGCTTTGCTTTCTACCTTTAAAATTTTCAAATTTAGAAGAATAACCTTGAGCTAAATGATTGAAAAATATTTTAATCTTATCTTTATCGCAACTTGCACTTATCAAAGGCTTTTTCTTTTTGTTAGAAAAATCAATCACTTTTTCTTTCATTTCTAAATCGTTTGTTGCTTCTATTATTAAATCCTCCTTTTCTAAAAAAACTTCAAGCTCTTTTTCAGATAAACTCCAACTTATTCCCTTTATAGCTAACCTTGGATTAATTCTTTTACCTATATTTTCTAGAGCTTTAGTCTTTTCGTCCCCAACTTTAGCTTCCAAGTAAAAAGGTGAGCTAAATTTTTCTTCCTCTGAAATTTCTCCATAGCCATAAAGTATTACATGGCCTTTTTCGCTTTCTTCTCCTATACCCAAACCAGCAAAAGCTCCTAAAAGAAATTGAGAAATGTAGTCGCAACCTATTATAGAAATTTTAGCTTTCTTAAGCTTTTTCTGCTTCCAACCTTTTATTCTCTCCTGCCTATCATATATATTCGCTCCATAAGAGCATCCTTTCTCTTTCATCCAACTCCCTTATTTTTTGTTGCAATCTTGAGCTTCCGTAAATTACTCTTTCTTCCAAATTTCTTTTCATCTCTTCCTCATCCAATTCTTTATAATCTTCGATAAATAACGGGACAACTTTTTTAGATTTAATTTCATATGGCCCACAACCAGGACAAATTGGTTGGTATATTACTTCACAATGAATTTCTCCGTATTTATTTAAAATCATGTTGTAAGTATAA
>CALIKW010000028.1 GCA_938017915.1 uncultured archaeon
GTAGCCAACGACAATTATTATAACACCTTCAAGCAAACTTGGAATGAATGAAACAATGGTTTTAACTATTTCAGCTAAAATTGCTATTCCTAAGACTTCCTCGCTTAGAGCAATTTGAATGAATATAAGGTAAATTAGCCATGAGGTTATTAAAGGAAATATTTCACTTACTTTAAAAATTCTCCCTCTTTTAATTATTCTTTCATCAATTTTGTATCTTAATAAAATTTTCTTAACAACTTTTCCAAACAAAGAGCCTATAATCCATCCTATAATAAGCAAAATTATTGCTCCTCCAAGCCTAGGCAAGAAGTTCATGAAGGAAATTAGAAATTGGTTTAATATTGGTAGTATTCCTTGATAGCTCATAATAAAATTTTATTTTTTTTATATTATAATTTCTATTCCAAGCAAGCTTGTTAAGAAAAAAGCATAGAGTAAAATTAAGGAAATACCTTCAGGTCTTTCGAGTTTTCCTCTTTCAAAAAATATCCACAAAGCTATATTTGCCATTAGAAGATTTATAAAAAGTGTTGAAAATACAGGAACTTCTGAAATTGAAAGGGAGCTTATAGTAAGGTAAAATCCTAATACAAGAGTTAAAACTGTAAGGTTTGAGCCTATGAGAATGCCTAAAAGGAGGGAAAACTTTTTTCTTTTTAGGCAGGAAACTGAAAGAGAAAATTCTGGCAAAGTAGTTCCGAATGCTAAAATGGTTGCGCCTATTAATGATTCTGAAACTCCAACTCTTCTTGCTATATCTGCAGAAAGAATTACAGCAATTCTTGAGCTTATAATAACAACTCCTAACCCAATACAAACTAAAACTAAAAGTTTAATTAAGTCAGCTTTCCATACGATTCCTCTATTAGTTAAAACTATTTTCCTTTTTGCAGAATAATAGCAAAAGTAAAAGAATATGAAAATGAGAAATATACCAATTATTCTACTCGGAACAAGACCAGGCATAAGGAAAAAAGGGATGGCTGATGTAAGAAAAAGAATTACTGAAATATTTCTAAGGTCATGCTTTGGTACTAAAATTGACTTAATTAGTACAAATAAACCAAGGATTAGAGTTATTCTCTGAACGCTTCCACCCATAATATTTCCTAAACTAACTTCATAAGCTCCTTCTGAAATCGAAGAATATGCAACAGACATTTCCGGAATAGAAGCTACGACAGAAAGTAATATAAAACCTAAAACCATTTCTCCTATCTTTGTTATTTTTGCAATTTTTTCTGTGTTTTTTATAACTAAGTTACTTGAAATGCCTAATGCTATGATGGAAGCTAATAATATAAAAATCTCAATTAAAATGTTAATCGGCATTAAAAATAAATTGTTTTTAAAAAACAAAATTTTTTAGTTTAAGATTAGATTTGCTTTTGAAAGTTAAGTAGCTAAGATTTAGTTTTCTTCTTATTCCAGCTTTCTTTTGACTTGCAGTTTGGATTAATACACATCCTAAAAGGTCTTTTTCCCTTCCTTAAAACTTGAATCATTGGCATTCCACAAACTTCACAGTTCTTGTCTAACGAACTTATTTGACCGACTAAAGGTAAAGGAAATCCTGTTTTGCACTTAGGATAATTCGAGCATCCTAAAAAGCGCTTACTACTTTTTTTCGAAAAAATAATTCTTAGTTCACCACCACAATTCGGGCAAACTCCAATTTTTCTTTCTTCATTTCTAGAAATAATCAAACCTTCTAACAATTTCTTTCCGATTTTATCTTCCTTCTTTTTAAATTCTTGAAGAATTTTACTCAAAACTTTTTTTGCTTCTTCCACAACTTCTTCCCTTTTCTTTTTTCCGTTAAAAACTTTTTCCATTTCATTTTCAAAATGTCTTGTAAGTTCTTCGCTTACTATACTTGAAACAAAATTCCTCAAAGTTTTTGCTACTATTTCACCTAACTTAGTGACTTGAATACTTTTCCCCAAAATATATCCTCTATCGTAAAGTGTTTGTAGAATTTCTGCCCTACTTGCTTTAGTTCCGAGGTTCCTTTTCTCAAGTTCCTTTATTATACTTCCTTGAGAATACCTTGGAGGAGGCTGAGTTTGCTTTGAAAGCAAGTTAAGCTTAATCACTTTAACAGTTTGTCCTACTTTCAATTCAGGAAGAATCTGTTCTTCAAAAGTTAAATAAGGGGAATAAATTTCTGTCCATCCTGGCTTTATCGTTCTTTTACCAACTGCTATGAAGTTGTTTTTTCCTATTGCTAAAATAGCATTTATACTTTCTCTCAAAGCTTCTTCAGCAAATGTAGCTAAAGTTCTTCTAACAATCAAATCATAAATTTTCTTTTGTTGTAATGTAAGTTTGGAAAAATCAGGAACTTCCCAAGTAGGGCATATTGCCGGATGGGCGGAATCTTCTTTTGGGCCATTGTTAGGGGCAAGTCTTTCTTTTTCAAGCAATTTTTCAGCAAATTTTTCATACGGTTTTAAAGTTGCTAGAGCTTTCAAAATTTTTTCGTAATTTATGCTTGGAGGCAACTTTTGACTTGAACTTCTAGGGTAACTTATGAAGCCTTGTTGATAGAGAGATTCTGCAATTTGTAAAGTTTGGGTTGGAGAGAATTTAAATTGAGCATAAGCTTCTGCTTGCAAGTCAGTTGTGTTAAAAGGAAAAGGAGGTTTTTGCTTGTACTCTCTTTTCTTTACATCTTTTACCACAGCTTCTTTTCCTTTGCACTCGTTAAAAACTTTATCTACTTCTTCCTTATTCCAAAATTTTTCCTTTTCATGCATCGCAATAATTTCTTGTCCATCAGCTTTTACATGCAACTCTAACTGCCAGAAAGGCTTTGGCTTAAACCTTCTTATTTCAAGCTCCCTTTCTAAAAGCAAGTTTAAGGTTGGGCTTTGAACTCTTCCAGCAGACAAAATTGCAAAACCTTTTTGTGCATGATTTTTTAAAGCAAGAGTTAAGGCTCTTGTTATGTTGATGCCCCAAAGCCAATCAAGCTCATGTCTTGTTAAGCCACTTTCAAGTTGGCCGAAA
The DNA here is from genome assembly GCA_938017915.1 of uncultured archaeon. Classification (GTDB taxonomy): domain Archaea; phylum Aenigmatarchaeota; class Aenigmatarchaeia; order CG10238-14; family SCSR01; genus CALIKW01. The sequence goes on from CALIKW010000028.1 coordinate 3,016, forward strand.
TCTATGTGAGGCAAAACTTTTTCATAAGATTCTATTAGCTCATCCTTAGTTAAAGTTGAAAATTTCATTCTTTTTGCATCATTCCTATTTGCAAGAAACTTTAAGATATTTGCACCAATTACTTCACCTTCAATATCGTAATCTGTTGCTATTATGATCTCAGAGGCTTTAGAGGCCAAGGCTTTAACAACATCAAAGTACTTTTTAGAAAATTTAGAGTTTTTATTAACTTCAAAGCTGGGCTTCCAGGTATAATTAAAAACAGGATAATGCCAACCTTTTTCTACAGGAGCAAGGTTAAAAAGGTGCCCAACAGCACAAGCAACTATGTGCTTCTTCCCATTCCTTTCAAACTCATAGTAAGTTACTTTGTTTTCATTTGTATGAACCTTTAAACTTCCTTTTTCTGCCAAAGCTTCTGCAATTCTTCTCGCTACATCAGGCTTTTCTGCAATTATTAGAGTATAACTCATAACTAAATTTCTCCCACAAAAATTATAAATCTATTCTATGATTATTGTTTGTTCTCCTTTTACTTCTTCTAAAAGTTTTTCTAAAGCAAGAACTTTGCTCTCCAAATCTACTATTCTTTCAAGGATTTCTTTAAACCTTGTATCTATATAAATTTTCCTAGTTTCTAACAATTCTTCTTCAAACCTGGATTTTATGCTTTCAATTTCTCCTTTCATTTCGTTCTCAAGAATAAAGTTTTTCTCCTCCACTTCGCTCAACTTTTCCCCAATTTTGTAAATCTGGTCTTGAATAACCTTTATTTCTCCTAAATTTTTCTCTATTTCTCCACCTTTCATTTCTAAGAATTCTTTAAATTCTTTTTCAAAAGAGCCTAACTTTTCATCAAAAGCTAAAATTATTTCTTTTGTTTTTTCAAAATTTTCCTTAACCTCTTTCGCAAATTTTTCCCATTCTTCATAGGATTTTATGAAGTAGGATAATCTTTTTTCCACAGATAGCTCAAAATCTTTGTTTTTTCTTTCAATTCCCTCTACTCTTTTTTCAACTTCTGATTTCACGGATAGAATTTCCTTATACTTTTTTTCCATTTTAATTATACTTTCTTTCTGATTTTCAATCTCAGTTTCAATTTTCTTCAAAAATTCATCAAAAATTTTTTTCAAATTTTCTTCCGTATTTTCAAGCTCACCTTTAATTTTCTTCTCCTCTTCTTTTTGTAAGTTTTTAATTCTTTCAATTTCTGTCGAATTTTTTGAAACATTTTCAGAGACAGATTTAATAGTTTTTGTTAAAACTTCTATTTTTGTTTCTCTTTCTTCCCTTTCTTCTTCCAACCCTTTTCTCATTTCTTCAATTCCTTTAGAATTTTTTTCTAAGAGCTCTGAAATACCTTTTACTATCTTGGCAATTTCGCTGAATTTTTTCTCTTCACTCTTTTCTATTTCTCCTAGCCTTTTTTTAATTTCCTCAACTTCCTTTTCCCTTCCCTTTAAATTTTTCTCAATATCCTCAAAAATTTTAAGCATTTTTTCGTTTTTCTCTCCTACTTTCAATTCTTTTATTTTCTTTTC
>CALIKW010000029.1 GCA_938017915.1 uncultured archaeon
TAGGAATCGATACATTGATTTTAATACTTCTGGGAATTGTAGTGTTAGGTATAATGATATATCTTATTTATTTTGTAACTAAACCTCAAGCTATAGATTGTAATAAGTGTATGGCAGATTTTGTTCAATATTGTAGGATATGTTACTCTTCTTTCTGTTCTGCGTATAAGATAGATAAATTCCAAGGTGGTTTGTGTGATTGTTTGGAGAAGTGTGGAGTTGGCTGCAAAAAAGATTCAACATGCCGAGAGTTACAATCTCGATGTGCTGCAAGAGGAATAAAGTACGATTGCTAAAATTTAATTTTCTGAAAACTTAAATTAAATTATGAGCATCGATACCCTATTCCTAATGATATTTATAGTTATAGTTCTTGCAGCTTTTGTTGCAATCGTTGTTAGAATGTTAAGCGATGTAGGAAGAAATTTTTGTATCAGAGACCAGTTTATAGAAATAAGTAATATAGAGGCAATTGGAAAAGAAATGAAGCTTGGTATGGAAAAAGCTGCTAGCTTTGATGTTAAATGGTGCACAAAATGTATTTGGTATGAAGAAGACGCCACTCACAAATGGTTAAATGTTTGGTTTAAGGAAGAGAGATCTCCAACAAAAAGATTTGTTGAAAATAGATATTTAAACATAGGAAACTCAAGAAGCGAGTCAAGATTAAATAAGGATGACTTTGAATACAGCTTTTGGATTAAAAAGAATGAAGTGAATTGCACAAACTGTTTTGATGAGAGCATCACTCCTGGATGCTAAAAAAATTTCTTTTTTAAAAATAAATTTTAATTATGCCGGCTAAAAATATGCTTTTCATAATAGTCTTTGCCATACTTCTTGTTGTACTAACTATATATTTTTTAATGAAATGGTTGGGGCAGGAAAAAGTTTTGGGGTGTATTAAGGGGCAATATTCAAAAATAGATGAAGTTGAGGAAAAACTTAAGAAGGCTAGGGAAACAGGAAATGAATATATAGAGCCTTTCGATTTGATGTGGTGTGCCAAGTGTATTTGGTATGATCCGGAAAATTCTAGTTTAAATGTTATATTTTACGAAGAAAAAAAGCCTGTTCAAATTCCTGTAAAAGGTGTATGGAATATTATAAATGGGAAGTCAAAATCTTTAGTAGTTCCTGGCTTCACCTACCGTTTTTACATAACAAAATTTGGTGTAGTTGACTGCTTTAACTGTGATGATAGTAATCAGAGGTCTTGTGAGGTGGGTTGAATGGGAGTAAGTATAGGAGATTTGCTTTTGATGATAATTGGGCTCATCCTTTTAATACTTGCTCTTATTATGCTTATAAGTAACATAATGGGTCAGCTTTACTTTTTCACCCTAGGACCTTCTAGAGTAGTTACCCAAGACATTTCACTTAGAGTTTTAAGTGCTATGGCATCTCCAGGAAGGGTTGAGATGGTTTACTCAAACCCAACTACACAAATAACATACACTTTTTCAAAGCTAGAAACAATTTTCTGCGTTAAAGCAGAATCTCAAATTACTTATATAAAAACAATAGATTGCTCTTCCCTTCCTTTCAGCCTTTCATTAAAAGGAAGAAGTGCCTCGGAGTTTAAAATAAACATAACAAAATGGTTCAATACCACTTATGAAAAACCGGAGGTAAAAGCAACATGGTTACTTTAAGTTTAGAGTACATACTCTTTGCAATAATAGCAGGCGCTGCTTTTGCTGCAGTCCTACTTTTTGTTACCGCTAAATTTTTGGATATACAAGGTTATAGGTATCAGCTGGATGCTCAAAGGTACGCAATAGATATTCTTAATTTAATAATTTCAAATTCTCCGATAGTAGAAAGATTTCCTAATGAAGAGCCTAATAGAATTATTTTAAGCTCAGAAAAGTTGGATGAGTATGAGTGGAAACCTTGGGATCCATGCTGTGATTCTTCAATGGTAGATTCTAATACAAGAAGGAAATATTGGGAAAAGAATTTTGAAGTTTTGGAATTTGAGTATCATTTAACGGTAGAAGATTTAGTAAATAAAATGTCTTGGACCATTTCAAACCTTTACTTTAATGAAACAGAATGCTACCACAGAACTATGAGAGTAAGTGCTAGGGCAGATGTTCCTGTCGCAATTTCTTACGGAAAAGAGAAACATCCAGGGAAAGCAACCTTAACGCTTAAAAAAACTCCCCTTTCCCAACTTGCCTTTTTTTTATCCGAAGCCTTTCTAAGAGCAGAGGAAGCCAAAAATTTTGAAGATAGGAATTACGTTAGAGAAGTTGTAATCGATAAGGACTACATTACAAGAGTTTCTGTAAATGGAAATAGAATATGTATACATGCTAAAGTTGGTGATAGTACTAAACCAATCTGCAAATATTTTTATCGGAAGGGACAACTTAGCTTAGATAGTCAACTTGACGATTTAAGTGTTATACGATCTAAATGCGTGAGCATTTTTGTCCAATATTCACCGCAAAGCGGGGTGAGCATAGTAATATGAAAAAGGGAGGAATTGTACTAATAGCAGCTGTTATAATTGTTTTGGCAATACCCTTAACTCTGGGGATGTTCGTTTACTGGCTTTATAATTTTAAGATTCACATATTTTTGAAGATAATAGAAGTATACCATTATAACAGGATTCAAGAAGTTCCATTGGCCTTAATTTCTTCTGATTTTGGGAGTGAAAGTTTTGTGGAAAAGGTTAATAAGGTGTACTATAATCTTTCCTCTAGCACAGCTAAGAGGATGTTTATAAAAGGTGTAAAAGAAACTATCAAAAAGCAGATTGGAGAGGCTTACAAGTTGGATATAAGAATTGATGACATAGAATTCGGAATGGAAGAATATGAGGAATGCACAGTCTTTGTTTCTGGGTTGAGGTTTTCAGGATTTGAATGTAAGTGTACAGACAAATGTCCTCTTCAATTAGTCATATACATTCCAGAGAAAGTTGTGATCGATTGCGAACAGGAAGCAATAGAAAGGGGGGATGAAAGTTACCTTTATGAATGTTTAGAAATGTACTGCTCACAAAAACTTCCCTTAGAAAAATGCTTTGGTGAAGCTCTTAACATAACTATAACTTATTTTCGCGATACTTTTCCATTCCCCCTTGTTTTTAACGGCTCAAATTTTGTAGAAAAAATGTGGTTTGAAGCATATGGATAAAAAAGGTCTAGCTCCATTTGCAACGATTTTAATAGTTTTATTCCTAATTTTTATAGTAGAACTTGTAATTTTTTCTCAGCATTATTACCACGGTATGCAAGAACTCAGGCTACTTGGAGAAGCAACTCTGTTAGTAGAATCCAGTAAATTAGAAACATGGGTTAGGAGTTTTCAAAAAGCTTCTGAATTAAGTTTGAGAGAATCAACCTTGCATGCTGGCTTTGGTTCGATTTTGTTACCGTACGAATTCGAACGATATTATTCACCATCAAATTTACCTTACTGGCAAACACATAATGAGTTAATAGAAATTTGTAATGACGTTATAGAATTCACTCTTCGGAAATTTCCTAGTAGCTATCAAAGTAATTCTGGATGGTCAGACCCACAGAATGTTTACTCTTCCGATAATTTAAGAGCTTCTGCTTCGCCCCCTTCCTCATCATCTTCTACAATAATCTACAAAGGCTTTAACTTCGAGATTCCTGAATCTAAAATAGAGAAAGTTGAGGTTGGAGTGGAATGGTATACCCCAAATCCTTTAAGTAAAAATCTTTATGTTTCTGTCTCTTGGGATGGGGGAGTAAACTGGTATGAGAAACAACTCCCAGCCCAGTCTTTTGAAATCTACAGCTTTCTAGATTTTTCCTTTGCTACAAATTGGAGCCCAGAAAAATTAAGAGAAGGGAATTTTTCTGTTAAGTTAAGAGCTCACAGTTCAGCTTCAGAAGAGGACGGAATCATATATGTAGACTCGGTTAAAGTAAAAGTAAAATATAGAGTTGAAAGAAATTTTAGTTGCCCAGAAGAGATTTTTAAGAATTATTTTAAACAGAAAATTTCTTTAATTTCCTTAAATTATTTGGAAAATTATGAAACAGAATATGAAAAATTGTCTAAACTTTACTATAGAATGAAATTTTATGGGACTCTTGAGCCAAGAATTTCCATAGAAGATGAAAACGTTTCACTTAAAAATAAATATGGAAAAGAGTATAGATTAGGCTTCGAAAGAAACTTCACAGATCCTTCTGGGAATGAAATGAAAATAAGTAGGTCTACTTTCCTAACAACATACCTTTACTCAAAATTTGGAAAAATTCTTAAAAAAGCAATTTACATCTTGGAAAATGATTTAATAAACAAATGCATAATTAATGTATGTCTTGAGGATTTGGAAAAAAGTTTAGGAGAAGAAGAAATAAATGTTTCTTTAAAATATATTTGGCGTGGAACTAGTGAGGGAAAGGCGGTTGCTATAGTCAATGTTTCCATTCAAGACAACAGTTCTCCATTCGTAACTTATGATTTAGAAAAAAATTCAATGAAGCTAGATTTTCTTGGTCTTAAATTTGCGGTGAAAGTTGGTGATCGAACAAGAGAATATCAAACAAAAGCAAAGGATTTGGGACTTTTCAAGCAATGCCCTAGCTTGGGTATGCTTTCAAGTCAAAATATATGCAAATATTTTTCTTCTGGCTCAAAAAAAGTTTATGAGGAGGATGGGGGAGATCCCTTTGTTTTTGGTCAATGTAGTGATTCTACTGGCGAATATTCAGATTATTGTTTTGGAGATTTATTGTATGAATATAAACCATTTGTTAAAAACCTTTGCTATTTTGAGAAATTTTATTGTAAGGATGATTGTTACTGTGAAAATGGGGCATGCCATTTTCCTGAGAACTGTGAACTATTAAAAGCAATAATTAATAATGCTTATCCTTCACAATGTGGAAACAAAAAATATAACCCAAGAGCAGATTTAAATAAGGATGGAAAAGTTGATATAACAGATTTGGGAGAATTTTATCAAAATTCTTGCAACTCAATTTTTTGTAAAGAGAAACTTCTAGACACTTCTGATCCCTGCTTTGGTTGTAATAAAAATGGTATTTGCGAGAGAAATAGAGGAGAAAATTGTGCAAACTGTTATGAAGATTGTCCTTGCCCACTAGGAGAGATATGTTGCGAAGAGGTTGGTGAATGTTCTTTAAACAGGGTATGTCCAGGTATAGAGTAAAGAGCATTATTTGTTGTGAATCAACAAGCCATTTTTTCCAAAATAATTTTGAGTTTCAGTTTGAATGTTATAAATTTTTCCAGTGAAATTCATTCTTATATTCGAAAGTTCATCCACCCTTCTAAATTCTTTATAATCATCTAAGTAAACCAGATGATTTCCAGTAAACCAATAACCTTTATAAAAGTATACTTCAAATTCTCCTTCATGGAAAGATTTTTCCAATATTTTTGAACTTACTTTTTTACCATTCTTATAGCCTATTACATAATCCCCTTCTTCCAATTCTTGAATCTTTTTAAATCCTTCAGGAGTTAATATTAAACTATCTTCTACCAAACAACCTCCACGTCTACCTGTGCCAGTTTCCGGAGGTGTGCTCTCTTGGGATTCCTCAATCTCTTCGTAAAATTCACAATAATCCCTGTCTATCCAAACTTGTCCAGTTTGATTTTTCTCGTAAGTATAATTTGCTATAGCCTCATAAGTGTAGGTAACAAGTGGTCCAGGCAAATCTCCGAAAACTCCTTCAATTGGTATACTACAACCAAACATAATTTTTTTACCCCCTTTAATACTCATGTTTAAAGGTTTCTCGCTTATGTCAACATTCCAAACAGAATTCTCCTTTATTAACCTAACATCACAAAGAGCCTTCTCAAGCAAATTAATATTTAAAGGATTAAATTCAACAACTTTTAAACTATTTAATTTTATTTCTCCTTCTCCCTTGTTAATTAAAACAAAAGTAAGGAAAATTGTTGAATCCTCGTCTTTTCTATAATAGGAAGAATCACTTGAAACAACTACATCCAAAGGTCCAGAACTAGTTGTTGCAATTCTTCTTTCATAAATCCTTCTATTGTTTGTTATATAAAAGTGGCCAAAACCTGTAGTACTATAGCTATACTTTGTAGAGACCGTATACTTAATATAATTTTTATCTTCCGAACAAAAATTTTGTGTTTCCTCTTTCTTTAACTTTACCGAGCTTTCTTCAAAATCCTGTGGATATAGTGTACAAGGACTAACTTCATTACATCTTGTCACTTCTTTTGTTTCGTTATCATCCACATAAAAGCTTGTTGTTATATTCCTAGCAGGTAAGTCTGCTCCCTCATCCATAGAATATTCTAATCTAAAGAGAAAGGAACTTCCAGGCGTTATTAATGGAACTTCTGTGCTTACTCCCAATGCTAGACACTCTGTACAACCTTTCTTTACAACTTTTACTTCATATAAAATTTTCTTGCATAAAGCTTCCAATCCCCCATAAGCCATTATATTTTCAACATCAGTTAAATGGGTCATCAGGCATTGTACATAATCCTTTTTAATGTTTAATTCGTATATCACCTCATTTATTTGACGCATGGGAATTAAAGCTTGTACCATAGGAATGCTTATGAGATAAAAACCAATTATACCCATCAAACCTAAAGCACCTATTGCTTTAGCTGCGTTGCTTTTAAGTCCTAAAAGCAGACAACATATGAAAATTCCTACAAGCCAGTAAAGATTTAGAGGAATGGGCAAAAACTTGAGATAAGAGAGAAGATATAATATACCAGAAACAATTCCACCTGTAATTACTCCTTTTTTTATTCCTTGTTCTTCTTCAATTGTTTGTTCCTTCCCACAATTAGGACAAACCCTTGCTCCTCTTGGTATAGGCTTCTTACACCACTCACATTTCTTTTCTTTCAGCGCTCCTGTTATATTACTAACTATATCGCTAAATTTCCCACCTTTTTTTCTGCCTTCCTCCTCAGAAGAAACTTGTGAGAGAGTTACTGCTTTTTTCACTTCTTCCTTGGAAGGAGGTGGAGCTGGCGGTAAAATTGTTGCCTTTTTCACAGGTTTTTTCCATTCTTCTCTGGTGAAAGTAGGTCTTATCATCTCGGCTATTTTCCTTCTTGTCTCTAAGTCAGACCATGCGCCTGCCCACCTTTTTTTAATTTCCTCTACTGTTTTTTGAGGGCCAAGTTCTTTTCCATGAGCTTGAATAAAAGTTTGGATTTCATTTAAGAATTGCTGTCTTTTTTCTGGAGATAGCATTACCTTAGCCGGCTCTTTTTTTCCCATGAGCTCTAGTACATGTTCTTCAGGTTTTTTAGTTGGTTCTAACTTTATAACTTCTTTCCCAGCTTTCCTTTCTCCTGCTTTTTCGAGGCTTGGAAGCGTTGGGCCTGCTGGCTTTCCCTCTTTTTGAGGGACTTTTACCATCTCTCCTCTTCCTGTAGGAATTACTCTATATTCACCTTTCTTGGCTTTCTCTATTATACTCTCAAAAGTTAGTTTCTCTCCTTTTTTAAGCATTCCTTTGAAAGAACTTCCTATTCCTTTAAATGCTCCTTTAAACGAATTGCCCAATCCTTTTAAAGAACCTTTTATTCCTTTTAAATTAAACTTTACCATTTTTTCTCTAATTAAAATATTAAGTTTTTAAACTAAATTATTTTTTACAGCACTACATTTAAAATAAAAATTCCAAGAGCTAGTCCAAAAGCAAGAGATATGCTAAATTTTAAAGCAAATAGTGCAGCTACAAAAACTATTACCGCTTTAATTCCTGCTAGGATGAAATCACCAAGTGTCAAGAATATAGAAGCTAAAATTTCTGTGGTTTGGGTTGTTGAGAATATTTTGTAATAAGTTGGTCCCAAGTTTGTGAAAAACTTCTTTCTTTTTCTTTGCCATTTTTCCTAATTAAAATTTAATTTTTATCAAAAATATTTTTAAGTTAAATTTAGAAAGAGAATTCCGATAGCAAAGACAAAGCTCATTTCTATCTTAAAATTCAAAGCAAACAACCCTGCGATAAAAACTATTACTGCTTTTACTATAGCTGGAGCAAATTTACCTACGAAAAAACCACCAAAAATAAGTGATAAAATTTCTCCTATTAATAAAGCTATTATTAAAACATAAGCTAAGCCTAAATCAAATTTAATCAAAGAGAAAAGTGGTAATGTAGCTAAAAAAGGGAGAACAAAAAGTAAAAGTAAAATTTTTACTATAATTTTTCCAAAAGGTAGAGGAAGGGTAAACAAATCCAGAGAATAAATAAATATTATTGCCCTCCAAGCAGGGTTTATGGGAAAAATATAACCAAGAGAAAGAAGAAGTAAAAAAATACCAAGACCATTTCTCACAAAAAATTTCTTCAGTTCTTCCTTCACAATTTAATTTTTTCTTTTTTAAAAAAATAAATATTTAAATACATTGACTTAGAAATTAAATTAAGTCATAAAAAACAGGAGGTGGAAAAATGGCAGTAGAAGCTAAGAGGCCAGAAGATAATGTGATATATATAGGAAAAAAGCCTAGCATGGCTTATGTTTTGGCTGTAATAACCCAGTTCTCTGATAATAAAAAAGAAGTTACAATAAAGGCAAGGGGAAGAGCAATAAGCAGGGCAGTGGATGTTGCAGAAATTGTAAGGAGAAGGTTCTTGAATGATATTACTATTAAAAACATAGAAATAGGAACAGAAGAAAGGGAACTAGAAGATAAGACGAAAGTGAATGTGTCAACAATATCCATAACTCTAAGCAAATAGCTCCTTCTCTTTTTATTTTCTTTGAAACAAAATAATTTTTAAAAACAAATTTAAATTATGGGAAAAGGAATTACTATTACTATGTTAAGACCTACAGGTTTTGTAGAGATTGATGGAGAAAAGTTAGAAGTATATGCCGAGTCTGAATTTATTGAGCCTAACACTGAGATTATAGTCGTTAAAGTAGAAGGCAATAAAATTTT
>CALIKW010000030.1 GCA_938017915.1 uncultured archaeon
ATTTCTTCTTGAGTTATGTCTAATAAAGGTAAAACAAACTTTCTCTTAGAAGAATTTTGTAAAGTAATTTCTAGTTTCGAATCCTTAAGCTCCAAAGTCAATTTATCTTTTGCCTTAGCTCTTTTTAGGATTGATAGGAAGTTTGTAATGTTCAATCCTATCTCTTTTTCTTCCTTAACTTCATATTCCTCAAAAGCGCTTGCAAGAATTTTTAAGTCAGCAACAGCAACCATTGCACGGTCAGCAGCTATTAGGCTTATTCCATCCTTTCCCAACTTAAAAACCCCTTCATCTATTATTTCCCCTACTGCCACTAAAGGTGTTTTGAGAAGCTCTATATCACTCAAAACAGCTTTAAACATTCAATCACCCATTTTACTATATAATTCTTCAACTTCCTTATATAAATTTAGGTCTAAGCCATTAAGGTTTTGGATTATATCTGCTTTAATTTTGTTTTCTTCTATAGAGCAAAAAACTCTAACAATTTGCCCTATTTCAACCTTTTCTTCACTTAAAATTTCCACTTTATTCTTCCCATCACTTAAAACAAAAAATTTTTCATTAACATCTAAAATTTTCCCTACTACCGAAATTTTCTTGTCCTTATTAAAGTCTATTTCTGAAATTTTTTTCAGCTTATAAGAAAACATAGAAATAATTTTTTTCTTTAGATTTAAATAACTTGTCTATTGAAAAATAAGCTTAATAAAAACACTGGTAAAGATTTGAGAAGTTCAAAAAATTTTTACTAATTATCCATAACTTCTCCAAGAATATCCGCACTTCGTGCATTTGTAAAAGATTGTTGGTGGCTCGTCAGCACTCCTCGTTTGCTGCATCCACCAGTAAGCTTCCATATTTTCGCATTTCGGGCACATCATCTTTGTTTTTGGAAGTTGCGCTATTCCTTCTTCTTTTTTCAAAACGATAATCTCCTTTTTTACTCCAGGTTTAACTTCCTTTATAGACATTTTTCCTTTAAGAGGCTCTTTTGTCCCGCACCTTTTACAAATTAAATAGCTTTTTTTCTTTATCTTCTCTACAACCATTAAATTTCCACACTTTTTACAAAACTCTACCATTCAAACACCAAATATTCTTGATATAGCAACTCTAAAATATCCGAGTTTTGGTATAATAAATATAACCTTTCCATGAATTTGCTCCTTTTTAACGCTATACTCAAAGCTTAGCATGTCAGGATTTCTATCCCCCTTTGTCATAAAGCTTCCATCAGGATTTTTTCTAACAATTCTGTGAATTATAGGGACTGATTGTTGTGGTATAGAATAAACTATTATATCACCTACTTCATATTCATCCGAACCTTGAACTATGGGTAAATCTCCAATGGAAAAACCATTAGAAAATGGCCATGAATCTATATAGCTTCTGTTATATCCAAACTTTTCTTCTAACCACTTATAATGGTTTATCTCTATAATATTTTGGTCATCATGCTGCATCGAAGAAGTGACTACAGCCACTATAGGCAAATCTGTTGAGAGAGCAAAAGCAAGAGTTTGGTTTAAGATTAGCGCTAAAACTATTCCTAGAATGGCGTAAAAAATATAACCAAACCATCCTTCTGTTAAGCTTTTCCAAATATTTTTTATCTTCTTTACTTCAGCTTTAAATTTTTCTTCTTCTTTTCTACGCCCTCCCATAGCTTTCCCCTCTTACTATTGCAGTAGCAATTAAATGAGCAACTCTTAACGGTTCTGGAATTAGGCTCCTTGTTGAAGTTACATTTATTATTTCTTTTGTTTCCTCATCTCCCAACCCAATAACCTGATAATAAACTTTTTTATTCCTTATCCTGCATTCCTTTATTTTCCCTGCTTTCAGAACAATTTCCCACCTTTTTTCAAAATCCTCAAAATTTTTTAGCGCATTTCTAACTTTTTCCAAGTTTGGGAGTTTTCTGTTTATTACTATAACTGGTAAAGAAGTTTTCTCATTCACTTCCTTTATATCAACTAAATTAAATCCTGCCAAAGTTATCCCATCGAACATTATTACTTTTAACTGTTGTTTATGTCTGCTGGAATTTATAAGTTTAACTATTTTTTCTGTTGCATCCAAACCATCAACTTTAACTTCTGTTTTAAGAACACCATCTAAAAATTTCCCTCCCCTAAAAATAACACCTATAACAGGAACTAAAGATTCAGAATTTTTCTGGAATGCAGAATCATCAAAGCCAACAACCCTAATTTCTGATTTAATCATACAAGAAAAAGAATTATTCTACTAACTATTTAAATTTAACCTTTAAATTACCTAAGTATAAAAATAAAAAAGATTAAAGATTTTAAAAGTGAGAAAATGCAGCATGATTTACTTGCAGATGCTTTAAGTGCGATAAAGAATGCAGAAAGAATAGGAAAAAAGGAATGTTTAGTTAAAGCAAGCAAGCTTGTAGGCGAAATTTTAAAGGTTATGAAGGAAAAAGATTATATAGCTGGGTTTGAATTTTTAGATGATGGAAGATCCGGGAAATTTAAAGTTGAGCTTAAGGGAAAAATAATAGATTGCAACGTAATCAAGCCAAGAATTTCTGTAAAAGTTAGCGAAATTGAAAAATTTGAAAAAAGGTTTTTGCCTGCAAGGGAATTTGGTATATTAATTTTAACAACATCCAAAGGCATTTTAACCCATAAAGAGGCTAAAGAAAACAAAATTGGCGGAAAGCTTTTGGCCTTTGTTTATTAGTGATGGAAATGTTTGTGAAAGAAGTGAAAATACCTGAAGGGATTGAAGTAAGTATAAACGGAGAAGTTAAGGTAATTGGGCCGAAGGGTGAAGTAAAGAAGAAGTTTGAATTGGGTGATATAAAAATCGAGAAAGTTGGAAATAAGCTAACTATTTCTTCTCAATCCGAAAAAAGGAAAGTTAAAGCTATGGTAGGAACAATAGCAGCACATATAAGAAATATGATTGAAGGGGTAAGAAAAGGTTATAATTATAAGCTTAAAGTAGTATATTCCCATTTTCCTATTTCTGTAAAAGTTGAAGGTGATAAAGTTTTAATTCAGAACTTTTTAGGAGAAAAAACTCCAAGAATAGCTAAGATAGTTGGAAAAACGCAGGTAAAAGTAGAGAAGGATGAAATTACTGTAAGTGGAATTGATTTAGAAGAAGTAGGTCAAACAGCTAGCAATATAGAATTAGCTTGTAGGATTAGAAGAAGGGATAGGAAGATTTTTCAAGATGGTATTTGGATTGTTGGTAGAGAATAATGAATCCGAGAAAAAAACCAAAATTTTTAAGGCCAATGGCAGAAGCTTATAGGAGGTTAAGGAAGGTAAAGTGGAGAAGACAAAGAGGCTCTCAATCTAAGGTAAGAAAAAAATTAAAAAGTAAGAGAAAAATGCCTTCCCCTGGATACGGAGCACCAAAAGCTTTAAGGTATTTACATCCTTCTGGCTTAAAGGAAGTTTTGGTTTTTAATTTAAAAGATTTGGAAAAAGTTAATCCTGAAAAAGAAGCGATAAGAATTGCCCATAGAGTAGGGAAAAAGAAAAGGAGTGAAATTGTAAAAAAGGCTGAAGAAATGAAAATAAAGGTTTTAAATCCTTAAAATTTAACTATTTTGGAAAGTAAATAATTATAAGGGAAAATGTTTAGGAGATTTCTAAACTGGTTAAGAGGCTTATTTTGGCTAAGGAAGAACATCAAGTTAGGAATTTACGGTGATGTAAACGTTGGGAAAACAACTTTAGCTAATAGAATTTCATTGGATTGGACTGGTGAAGAAGTTGGAAAAGTTTCTGAAATTCCGCATGAAACTAGAGTAGTGCAGAAAAAAGAAAGGGTTGAAATAAAGTTAAAGAATAACAAGAAAATCTTGCTCAATATTTTGGACATGCCTGGACTTGCAACCAAAATAGATTACAGAAAATTTTTAAAGTACGGGCTTTCAAGGAAAGAAGCTAAAAAAAGAGCAAGGGAAGCGACAGAAGGTGTTATAGAAGCGATAAAGTGGCTTAAAAATGTAGATGCTGTTCTTGCTGTAATGGATGCTACAAAAGACCCTCTTACTCAGGTAAACATAACCCTTCTTGGAAATTTGGAAGCTAGGAAAATCCCTGTAATATTGGTAGCAAACAAAATCGATTTGAAAAACGCAAAACCTAATAGGATTAAAGAATGCTTTCCGCAATATCCGGTAGTACCTGTTTCAGCTTTAACAGGAA
>CALIKW010000031.1 GCA_938017915.1 uncultured archaeon
AGAAAAGTATATGGTTTAATAAACCTCAACTTTTTCTGCTCAGTTTTGCAGTATGGACATTTCTTTTTAATATACTTAACTATCTCCTTAACCTTAGCCTTCTTTTCCTTTAACTTTTGAATTTCCTCACTACTTATTAAAATTCTCCCGCACTTTCTACAAGTGCATTTTAACAAAGCAAAAATAAATTTTGCATAGTGAACATGAATTACTGGTTTCGTAAGTTCTAAAACACCAAAATGACCTTGACATTCACCAATCCTTCCACCACAAGTTCTGCATCTTACTCCTGGATCAACAACACCAAGCCTTGGGTCCATTAAGCCACCTTCTATAGGATAGCCTTCTTCATCATAAAGCTCGGTTTTTGTTATTTTTGCCACTGCCATTTTCCTTATTATTTCAGGACTTAAAAAGCTGAAAGTTATTTTTTCCAGCATCATTCCTCCCTCACATACATTTTTGGATAAATTAGCATGCTCTTCAACTCATCTAGCATAAGCTTAAAAGCATAGCTCATTTCAACTTCAACTATTTTTGAATCACCACACACAGGACAATACTTTTTATTCTTTACATTATCAATAACTGCAACCATTCCACAATTAGTACATACAGGAACAGGAGTTTTGTCAGAATCAAACCTTTCTTTTAAGGCAAGTGCAGCACCATGCGCAATCAAGCAATCCTTTTCCATTTCTCCAAGCCTTAAACCACCTTCTTTGCTTCTTCCTTCAGTTGGTTGTTTTGTTAGTAAAGTTACTGGACCCCTAGACCTTGCATGAATCTTATTAGAAACAAGATGGTCCAATTTTTGATAGAAACAGCTTCCTATGAAAATTTCAGCCTCAAATTTCTTTCCTGTTCTTCCATCATACATCACTTCTCTCCCATCATTTTTAAAACCATATTGCTGAAGTAAACTTCTTATATCCTTTTCGCTAAATGGGTTGAAAGGTGGTGAGAGTATTTGCTCACCTTTAATTGCAGAAACTTTGCCTGCAAGAATTTCAAGTAGTTGACCCATTGTCATCCTAGAAGGAATGCTGTGAGGATTAAATATTATATCTGGTACTATACCATCTTCTGTGAATGGCATGTCTTCTTGAGGAACAATTAAGCCTATAACACCTTTTTGCCCATGTCTGCTCGCAAACTTATCACCTATTTCAGGAACTTTCAAATCCCTAACTACAACTTTTACAAGTTTTGTTCCTTCTACAGTTTCGGTTATAAAAACTCTATCTACTATACCTTTATCTCCATGCCTTAATCTAACAGAAGTTTCCCTTATATTTTCTATTCCTGTTATGAACTGATCCATTGTTCCAAGAAACCTCAATGGTGAAATTCTTCCAATAAGAACATCATCAGAATTTACGATAGTTTCTGGATTTACTATACCATCTTCAGGCAAATGCTTATAAGCTTCTTCACCAGCATATCCTCTAACACCTGGCTGTGGAATTCCTATAATATCTTCTTGCCCACCCATATATCTTTTCTGCTCTGCTTCATATGTTCTAAACATGAAAGACCAGAAAAGACCCCTTTGAATCGAGCTTGCGTTTATTACTATAGCATCCTCCATATTATATCCTTCAAAACATGCTAAAGCAATTATTATGTTTGAACCAGAAGGATGTCTATCATAATTCATTACTTTGTGAAAATAGGTTTGAACAAGGGGGACTTGAGGATAAACCAACACGTTTGACTTTGTATCTGTTCTGCTTAAGTAGTTTGAAATAAAGAGACCTATTGATTGACCTATCATCTTTGCTCCATAATTCACTCTATCTCCTCTATTAAATTCTGGATAAGGAATAAAGGATGCAGAAAGGCCGAGTATAACTGAAGGATCTAATTCTAAGTGAGTATGTTCTTCTGTTAATTCATCTTCCCTTAAAGCAATAAGAGCATTTTCTTCTTCTTCAGCATCAAGATACTCTATTATTCCTTCCTTAACTAAATCATCCCATTTCATCTCTCCTTTTTTCAATTTTTCTACATGATCTTTTGTGAGCAAAGGCTTTCTGTTTTTAACCACAATCAAAGGTCTTCTTACCCTACCAGAATCTGAGAGAATTCTAACTTCATCTAAGTGAGGGTGATAAGCAATGTTTAATTGAGATGAAATAATTCCTTTCCTTCTTTTTTCAACTATCTCATTAACAAATTCCTCCGGATTTTCAATTGACCCAATAAACCTTCCATCTAAAAATACATCTGTCATTTTTTCACCTTTAACAAATTTTCTAAAACTTTCACTTCTTTTTCATCAGCACCCTTTGTAACTTGAGCAAGAACTGCAAGATATTTTCTCAAACCTATCGTTGCTCCTTCTGGTGTTTCACTCGTACATAATTTACCAAAGTGCGTTGGGTGTAATTCCCTTGCCTCAAAATGTTCTTGAGTAGAAGTTAGTGGTGAAAGAACATTTCTCATATGAGAAATTGTTTTTGTATAGCTTCCCCTCTCTAGCCTTTGACTTACACCAGTCCTTCCTCCAACCCATGAGCCTATAGCTAAAGCAGAAACTATCTGATTAGTTAAAACATTCGATTCAACAATTGCTTGAAGCGGAGGTAATCTTCCTCTCTTTGTAAGCTTTTGATAATTATAAGTTATCCTTGTTATAAGACCCCATTTTCCCAGAAGAATGGATCTTAAAAGAATTTCAAGCAAATCGCCTGCAAGCCTTAATCTTTTGTTTGAGTAATGGTCTAAATCGTCCTCTTCAATTTTTCCTAAGTGCAATCTTAAAATTTTTGAGATTGCCTTTGCTAAAAATAGAGCTTTTTCAAGCCTATTCTCAGGTTTTTGACCCAAATGTGGCAATAAGTACCTATCTACAAGCTTCTTTGCTCTAGCTATTCTTTGCTCCTTTTGCGGTATTTTTAAAAATTTCCCTATTTCTTCCAAAGCTTCTTCTTGAGTAGAAACTTCAACTTCATACAAATTAACGTAAAACTCTTCCTGAATTTCTGGATCAAGAGAAATTGCTGTTATTATATCTTTATCAGACTCCAAGCCCAAAGCTTTAAGTATTATTGAAATTGGTAATCTTGTAATATTAGCAAAACTTATTGTAATTATTCCATCCTTTCTTCTTTCTATAAGATGTCTTTGAACATAGCCTTCTTTTTCTGAGTGTATTCTTGCTATTTCTGTTATGTTTTGTGTATCAACTTTTGTTACTATTATTCTATTCGGTGCAATTTCTTCTACTAACACCAAAATTCTTTCTGTTCCGTTAATTATGAAATATCCTCCTGGGTCATCAGGGTCTTCACCAGCCTCTATCAACTCATTCCTAGACATGGTTGAAAGAGGACATATACTAGACTTTACCATTACAGGCAAATCTCCAAAATTAACTGTTGTTGTTTCACTTTCTATATTGTTTAAAACTGGTGTCATTTCAACGTACATAGGAGCAGCATAAGTTAAATTCCTAATTCTTGCTTCCATCGGCAAAATATCTCTTATCGAGCCATCTGCTTCTTTTACGCAAGGACGAGTTATTCTAAATTCACCCAATTTAATCTTTAAATCACCCAATTCAGGAACATCTGGCTTTATTACACCTATATCCTTTAAAACTTTTGGTATTCTCCTGTTTATGAAATCGTTATAAGAATCTATTTGATAAGCTACCAAACCTTTTTCTTTAATAAAGGTATTCAACAGAGTTAAAAAAGTTTCATTCAAAATCTCAGCCCCTTACAACAACTCTATAATACACTGTTTCTCCAGCAGTTAAACTTTTTCTTCTTATTCTTATTACATCACCAGGCTTTGCTCCCAAGACTTTAACAACCGGGTCAGAGGATAAAATTCTCGGCAATTGCCTTAAGCTTACTCCATATTTTTTAAGCAATTCTTCCTTCTCTTCTTCTTTTAAAATCTCGTGCTTTGGAACAAGTTTATGTGAAAATATGTTAAATTCTGGCATGTGAATCAGATAGTTTAAAGATTATCTTAAACATTTACTTTAATAATATTTAAACTTTTTGATTTTAAAATTTTTAAAACTGATATTTACTACAAGCGAACTAAAGGAAAATCTGTAGAGTGCAGTTATTTTCTACTTTACTTGTTAAATCAGATTTTGGTATGAAGATCCTTAAACACGCCTCGGCCGGGATTCGAACCCGGATCGCAGGTGTGACAGACCTGCATCCTAAACCGTTAGACGACCGAGGCAATTGCTAGCGGACTTCCTGGATTTCCCCTCCCTTTCAGGAGAGTACAACCCAGATCTCCAGAGGGCTTAACTTCCGTGTTCGGATGGGAACGGGTGTTTCCCCTCTGATTTGGTCCGCTAGCAAAATAGAATTTAGCTTAAGAATTTAAAAAGTTTGCTTTTTAATACTATTTTAAATCCCCAGGGGGAGATTTGAACTCCCAACCCACCGGTGTCCGAGCAAAGGCTACTAACAAGTGCCACAGCACTTGTCTACAGCCGGTTGCTCTGCCAGATTGAGCTACCTGGGGCTAAATAATAAAATAAAATTAAGAATTTTTAAATTTATCCCACAGATTTGAGGCTTATTGTTTTTGATAAGGAAACTTTTTTAATTTTTTTCTTATCCAAATAACTCATAACCGCCTTCGGAAGGTTTAATACTCCTCCTATTTCGAGTGCAGGCCTAACTCTATAAGTCAAAATTCTTTCTTCTCCAGGTTTCAATAAGTTTAACTCCCAAAACAAGTAAACTCCGCCACTTGTCTTCTTTACTTTTGGTTTAAGTGTATCGAACTTTTCAGAAAGCTTGAGTATGGAAGGTACAAAATCTCTTATTTTAACATCCTCTAAAACATGCCTGCTTCTGTTTTTCACTTCTATTGAAACTGTTATTTCCCTTTCAGGCTCTAATTTTCCAACGTATGAAGATTTTTTAACTACAATTGGAGTAAAAGCGAATTTGTATCCAACATAACCAAGGAATATTAATGCTAACGAGAGCAACCAAACATTAAGCAAACTAACCCTATAAGTTATTGCAATTTCTTCCCCAGGCCTTATAGTTTCTATAAGCCAATAATATATTACAGAATTTCCAACAGTTTCCACTTTATCAGGCTTCTTTTCTGGTTGGAAGAAAAAACTTGCAAAGGCTGGCAACGATTCTGAGATATAAAAGGGAGGAGTAGGAGAATTCCCATCATTCTTAACTTTTATTATAACTGTAGAGGAAAGAATGTTTAACTGAGTTGTTTTTTCTGGGATGTTTGTGTATGTTGGGTTGACATAAAAACTGCTTTTAAGATAATCTATTTCTCTGTTTAAATTATCTAGTAGAAAAACACTTATTCCATAACTTCCAGGCTTCTCGTATTTTCCTATACGGTAAGTATATAAAACTTTCTTAGTTTGCTTTGCATCAACTTTTTCTATTCTTTCCTCAAAAGTTTTTACTATGTTTTGAGACGGATCTTTTATAAAAGTTCTAATAAAAATAGGAGGCGAAACCTCTTCTGAGGGATTTGTAAAGGAAATTTCTATGGAAACTGTTTCTTCAGGATTTACTTCTTTCTTATCTATAATCAAGCTAGTTAAACAAACAACCTTTCCTTTTACATTCAAATAAACTGATTTTTGGATTATAGCATTAGTTCTCATGGATTTAACATTTATTGAGAAAGTGGATGAAAATTCTTTTATGCATGGAGGAACTGATATAAAAATGTTAACGACTTTTTCTGAGTTTGGAGGAATGGAAACAAAGTAATTTTCAGATGTTATCCTAACATTTTCTATGTTTTGGGGAAATACGGAAATTAAAAAATCATCTTGAAAGTTTTGGTTGTTCCTTATTAGAATTTCTATTTTTGTTTCTCCCGTGTAACAAGTTATATCAGTTGGAGCTATAACTTCTTGTGAAAATACAGGAGTTGATAAAAATAGAATTAAAAAAATAAAAAATATTAATTTTTTCATTTATCCACCTTTTAAATATTTCTTTTTAAATTTTAAATTACTTAGCAAGTCTTTTCAAAAACTCCTCGAAAGTTAATCTTTCCTTCTTAACTTTTTTACTTTTCTTGATCGCACTTTCTATTATATTTCCTATTGGTTTTGGATAATCAACTTTTACTTCACCTGGTTGAATTGCTAAAGCAAGTTCAAGCTTTCTTCCATATTTGTTTAGCCATGTTAAATTTTCAAAATTAATTCTCCTCGGCTTTTCTGGCTGCTCTGCAGGATATCCAATTGGAATTATTGCTAATGGCCTTAAATTATCTGGAAGTTCCAAAATACTTTTAACCCTTTCTTCATCAAAAGCCCCTACAAAGCATGAACCAAGACCTAAAGCATGAGCTGAGAGCAAAATGTTTTGAATTGCTAAAGCAGTATCTTGTATCGAATACAAAAGCTCCCCTCTTTTTCCATATCTCAGACTTATTTTTTCTAAATCAGCGCAAACTACTATAACAACAGGTGCTTCTACTATAAAATCTTGGTCTAAAGCAGCTTTTGCAAGCTTTTTCTTTATTTCCTCCTCTTTAACTACTATGAAATTCCATTCTTGTGTATTTCCAGCAGAAGGTGCCATGGTTGCCATGTAGAGAATTACTCCTATAAGCTTATCATCCACTTCCCTTTTCTCAAATTTTCTTATACTTTTCCTTTCTACCATTACCTTAAAAACGTTCATCTTCCCTAATAAACTTTTTGTTTAAATATTAAAGTATTTGCATTAAAATTTTTACTTATGGAAATAAAAGGTGTTGAATGGTTAGAAAAGATTAAAGACGGTAGTATTTTAAGTTATCTTAAAGAAATTTGCGAAATAGAAAGAGTTGAGATGCCAGAAATTTCAAAAAAGCTTTTGGACGAAATAGTTAGTTCAAACAAAAAAGGCAAATTTCCAAAAAGAAAAGAATTAATTAAAAAATTTAATTGCAGCCAATCTTCTTTTGGTAAATATATAAACTATCTTAAAAACAAAAAATTAGTATTCGATTTTAGTAGCATAGAACTTTTATACGTTTTCAAAAAATCTGAGAAATATAAGATTTTGCCTTTTGAGCTTAACGTTGCTACTGGATATGAAATAATGAAGTTAGGCCGTCGTTGTAGTTCTGCAAAAAGTTGGGCAAAAAAATTTCAAAATTTAAGAGCTCCTCATTATTCTCGCTTTTACATAGCCTTACTTTCAGAAAATGGGTGTCCTGTCTTTTATAGTTCCTTCAAATTTATTCCAATTTATAATTCTTTTGTTGCACCGCAAACTGGACAAACCCACATTTCTTTAAAATGATTTTCACTTAAATTACAAGAAATTATTTTCTCCCTTTTCATCCTAACTTTTTCATGTGAATTTTTCAAGCAGGATTCACAAAAACCATAAGTCCACTCATTGCTCATTTGTTACTCCTCTTTATTTATAAATTAGTAGTGCATTAAAATAAATTGATTGTTATGGACTATTCTATACTTGTAGAAACTTATGAAGAATTGGAAAAAACAACCTCAAAAATTAAGAAAACTCAAATTCTTTCAGAACTACTTAGAAAAACTCCTTCTGAACTTTTACCAAAAGTGGTTTTACTAGTTAACGGAAGAGTTTTCCCAAGTTATTCCCAATACGAGCTTGGAGTCGCAACTCAACTCATGATAAGGGCAATAGCAAAATCTACTGGAATTTCCCAAAAAGAAGTTGAAGAAATTTTTAAAAAGAAAGGAGATCTTGGATTAGCTGCTGAAGAGCTTATTAAAAAAAAGAAACAAGTTACTCTTTTTAAAAAGAAACTTACGGTCGAAAAAGTTTTTGAAAATTTACAAAAAATTGCATTCGAAACAGGAGCAGGCTCGCAAGAAAGAAAGTTGAGCC